>DAOUQA010000049.1 GCA_030625905.1 Kiritimatiellales bacterium
TGCGCCCTCGGCTTCTGCGACCCGACCGAAAAAAATTATCTTCGCGATATCCTTACCCACCTGGGCGAGGAAATGGACGTGATCCTCGACCACCCGTTCCACAGTGAGCAAACGATGAACTATTCCGGCCGCGTGCAGTCCAAGCACTCGCCCGAACGCCTCGCCATGAAACGCAGCAAGGGCAAGGAAAAAACATGGCGGCTCGCGCCTGGCGAAAGCAACAAGGTCCACGCAAAGGATGACGCCCCGAAAAAAAACGCCCGCCGCAACCCGAAGAAAAAGAAAAAAGATTAATAACCACGAAATACACGAACCACACGAAAAACAAAACAGCCCCGGAAACCCGAAGCTGCTTTCGTGTATTGAACCGGCTTGCGCCTATTTCCCTTCGGAAAATTATCTTTCCGCTTCGCTTCAAGGGGGGTATTTTGTGGTTGGTGCTTTCAGCCTAATACAGCTTTCAGCTTTCCGGTAGAGTTTTGTCCGTCCGGTATTTTGGCGACGGCTCCTTGACTTCTCCAACTTGAAGCCCCTTGCCGTCCTCACGCAACCGAAGGCATAGATCCCGTAGATCGAAGGTCGCCCGTAGACGTCGATCAATTGCTTCGGCTGACATTTCAATCTTCATTGGAATCCAAAATCAACGCCTTCACCAAATCGGAATTCCATGTTCAATATTCTGCGGTTCCGTCTGGGTGTCAGCCCAGCACGGCTTTCTGCATTTCGACAAGCTCGCCGATGCCCTTTTCGGCGAGGGCCATCATTTGCATCAGCTCGTCCTTGCTAAACGGCGCACCCTCGGCGGTCCCCTGCACTTCGATGATCTTTCCGGACTCAGTCATCACAAAGTTGGCATCCACCTCGGCGGCAGAGTCTTCGAAGTAGCAAAGATCAAGAATCGGCACCTGCTTGTGGATGCCGACGCTAATGGCGGCCAGACCTTCGATGATGGGATCCTGCTTGACCAGACCTTCCTTCATCAGACGCTCAACAGCCAGCTTGAGCGCCACGTAGGCTCCGGTAATGGAGGCCGTGCGGGTTCCGCCATCGGCTTGGATCACATCGCAATCGAGATAGATCTGGCGGCGACCCAGCTTTTTCAGATCGACCACCGCGCGCAACGAGCGGCCAATCAGCCGCTGGATCTCCATGGTGCGCCCCCCGATCTTGCCCCTTGTGGCCTCGCGCTGGGTACGATCCTGCGTAGCACCGGGCAGCATGCTGTATTCTGCCGTAACCCATCCGCCGGGCACCTTTTGGAAACGCATCCAGCCCGGCACGTTTTCATCCACGCTGGCCGTACAAATCACGCGGGTGTTGCCCATCTCCACCAAAACCGACCCCTTGGCCGTGGTGATGAAATCCTTGGTAAACTTCACTTCACGCAGTTCGTCGGCCTTCCGCCCGTCGATGCGCTTGTCCGAATTATCGACCACCGTATCGATGTCGATTCCGCCGCTTAAGTTAATCTCTTTTTTCATAATCCGCGCATGGTGGCGAACTGGGCGCGTGATTGCAACTTCCAGCGAATGGAAAATGGGCGCAATTGGATTTGACAACCGGCAGTTTATTGGTAGTTTAGCCTGCTTTTTAGAACAAAAGGAATTTTTACCGATGAAACGTACATACCAACCATCAAAACTGAAACGTGCCCGCAAGTGTGGATTCCGCAAGCGCATGGCTACCGCAGATGGCCGCGCCCTCCTAAAGCGCCGTCGCCAGAAAGGCCGCAAGAGCCTTACTGCCGTGTAATCACCAAGGAACCTAACATGCCGGAGCCCCTCCAGAGGGAGTCGGACCGTTCCATCGACTCAAGCCCGCCGTCCAGCGGGCTTGATCGCTGTTTATCCAAGAAACAGCGGCTAACCCACTCTGCGCTTTTCTCAGAAACCTTTGCCCAAGGGAAGAAATGGGTCGGGCGCAACATGGTACTTTGGCTCCGTGGTGGCGAGGGGGCATCGCTCCGGGTCGGAATTGTTACCAGCAAGAAAGTCCACCTGCGCGCCAACAAGCGTAATCTTGCCCGCCGCCGCCTGCGTGAAGCCTACCGCAACCTCCGCCCCTACTTTTCCGGCAACTTCGATGTTATTCTCGTTGGTCGTCGAAACATTCTTGGAGCCGAGCAGAAAGATGTTGTCCGCGAAATGCTGAAGCTGGCCCAGAAGGCGGAAATCATTACCGACGAGAACCTGAAACAGGCAAAGCAGGAGCTTCAGGCAGAATGATTTCTTAGGCAAAATCATCCCACAATCGGAAATGATTCTGCCTTCAAATGATTCTGCCTAATTAACAATGAGTATGGGAATCACAGCGGTACCGGCGAAAGTAGCAATTATGCTGGTTCGGCTGTACCAGAAAATGGTCAGCCCTTGGCTGGGGCCGCGCTGTCGCTTCCACCCCAGCTGCTCGAACTATTGCATTGAAGCCCTGCAACAACATGGTATGGTTCGCGGTCTTTGGCTCGGAGTGAAGAGAATCTTCAAATGCCATCCGTTCCATCCGGGCGGATACGACCCCGTTCCCGAGAAGAGAGATAGGAAGAATGGATGAGAGGCTAATTGGATGAACGGGGACAGACACCCAACTATCCAGCAATCTAGAAATCCAGCAATCCAATAATCCAGAGAGAGATTCATGAATAAAAAAGATTTGATTCCCGTTATATTGCTCGCCCTCCTGATTCCGGTTTGGATGGTCATCGACCGGACGTTTATCGCCCCGAAATTCCCGGCCAAGTCACCCGTCCCGGCTGAACAGCCTGCCGGAGAGGTCCCGGAGGAAGCTTCGCTGACGGAAGCACCGGCGGGAAAGGCCGCCGAAACGGTGAAATCCGAAGCTCCAGTCGTAACGGAACCCACGGCCGAAGAGATTGTGGTGCTTCTTGAAAACGAAAAGGTGAAACTTGAGCTCACCTCGCTCGGCGGAGGCATCAAGTCCGCCACGCTAATGGACTATCCCGAACGCGACGAAAAGGAGAGCCCGCCCGTCGTGCTCGACTTTTCCGGTTCCGCCGCCCTTGCCTATGAAGGCCTAACGGGCATCGGTGCATCTGAACCGCTCGTTGCCCAGGCCTCGGAAGACGGCACGTCGGTTGTTTTTTCCAAGGCATGGAACTCCGGCGCGGTATTCCAGCGCACCATCACGCTGGGCGAAGACTATCTGCTCACCGTCAACGACCGCTTCTTCAACGAAGGTTCCGCCCCATGGAACCTTCCCGGTATCCGGATCCTCACCGGCCGCATGGAAAACCCGGCCGACATGAAGGCCATGAAAGGCATCAGCATCCTCGGCGTGGATTCATACACCCCGGCCGGCGGCATCAATTATTGGGGCCGCAAGCTCAACAAGCTCTACGGAAAGGCGAAGCCGCTTTCCATCGACACGGTTCCCGCCGACATGAACGGGGTCGAGGTGGACTGGGTTTCCACAAAAAACAAGTTCTTCACCCAGATCCTGCGTCCCGAGGACCCCATCGCCACGATGGCGGTACTCTCCTCGCGCGAAGCCGAGGGGAAAGGGGTGGTTCCCAAGGATGTCGCCGCCGCACTGGCCTTTAAGCCGGAGGTGATCGATGCAGGTAGTAGCCATGCCGTAAACTACAGCTACTATATCGGCCCCAAGAAATATTCGACTCTGAAGGAATCCGGAAACCACATGGAAAAGGTGATGGAGTTCGAGACTATCGGAACCTTTTCATGGATGAACTGGCTGATGGAACCCGCCCGCCAGTTCCTGCTTTTGACATTGAACCTGTTCCATGGCGTGGTTCGGAACTACGGCATCGCCATCATTTTGCTGACCCTGCTCATCCGCATCCTGTTCTGGCCGCTGACCCACAAAAGCACCGAAAGCATGAGGCGCATGCAGGAAATCCAGCCGGAGATCAAGGCGCTTCAGGACAAGTACAAGAAGAGCAACCCGCAGAAGCTTCAACAGGAAACCATGAAGCTCTACAAGGAGAAAAAGGTGAACCCCATGGGTGGCTGCCTGCCGATGTTTGTGCAGATCCCGGTCTTCATCGCGCTCTTTACCGTCTTGCGCAACGCCATCGAGCTACGCTTTGCCGGGTTCCTGTGGATTTCCGACTTGAGCACCGCCGAAAATCTCTTTGCCGGTAGCATCCCCTTTGTCGGCTCGCTCAACATCCTTCCGATCGTCATGTCGCTTTCGATGATCTGGCAGCAAAAGCTATCCTCTCCGGGAACCGCCGCCACGCCGGAGCAGCAACAACAGCAGAAGATGATGATGTTCATGATGCCGATCATGATGCTCTTCTTCTTCTACACCATGCCGTCGGGCCTCGTGCTCTACTGGACCACCAGCAACCTTCTGATGATTGCCCAGACCAGCCTGCGCAACCTGAAGAAAAAGAAAGCCAAAGCCTAGGCTTCGGCAGTTATCGGTTATTCGTTTTGAACGCGTCTGGCGATTCAACGTTTAACGATCTGAACGACACCCCTCGCGGATCCTTTGTGTGTCAGCATCATTTTTTTGCTGCGCAAAAGTGATAGCGTCTTTCGAGAAAGGTTCTAACGAACCTTCCTAAGATGCGAAGGCAGGATGCGGAGCTGGTCGCGGTATTTGGCGACAGTGCGGCGGGCAATCTTCATCCCCTGCTCTTCTTCCAATAGTTTTACGAGCTTGGCATCAGAGTAAGGTTTTTTCTTGTCCTCGCCGTCGACGATCTCGCCGAGTGCGGCTTTCACGCTTTCGTTGGAAATGGATTCTCCGCTGGCGGTCATTATGCCGGGCTTGAAGAAATACTTCATGCTGAGCAATCCGCGCGGGGTCTGCATGTATTTACCGGCCGTGGCACGGCTGATCGTGGTTTCATGTACTTCGAGCAATTCGGCCACGGTCTTCATGTTGAGCGGCCTGAGCTTTGATACGCCGTGGTCGAAAAATTCGCGCTGGATGCGGACGATCTCAACGGCAATACGGTAGATGGTGCTCATCCGTTGGTCGATGCTCTGGATAAACTGCTTGGACTTGGTGATCTTTTCGCGGATGTAGATCTTTACCTCTTTCGTCGTGTTAGGATCCTTGAGCATCTGCAGGTATTTCTGGCTAATGAAAAGGTTGGGATATGGCTTCTTGTTCTGGGTAATAACATATTCGCCGTTCTTCCTTTCTACGATGATCTCAGGCGTGACATATTCGATCTGCTCTTCGCTAAAGTTGCGGCCCGGCTTGGGATCCAGTTTAGCCACCGCATCCGCCAACTCCTTGATGCGCTCATTCGTTAATCCCATCACACGGGCAATCTCATCGTACTTGTGCCGCCCGAGGAGATCCAGGTGGTTGGCCACCAGTTGGTATTCCTGTGAATCTTCCCTACCCGCACGCTTGAGCTGGAGCATCAGGCACTCGCGTAAGTCGCGTGCACCGACTCCCGGCGGATCGAATTCGTGGATCGTGTCGAGAATCTTATCCAGTGTCTCGGCCGGAAAGTTCGGCAAGGCCAGCAGATCCTCGACATCGAGTTGCAAATAGCCGTCGTCGTCGATATTGCCAAGTACGATCCCGGCAATCTTGCACTCATATTCATCCAGGCTGGAAAGCGACAGCTGATCAAGTAGCTGGTCGTGCAACGATGAAGCTTCGGAGAGCGAATCCATCATGTATTGGTATTTTTCTTCCGCATCGCTCCCGCCTGCGGCAACCTGGCGGTTCTCGTAGAAATTGTCGCCCCACTCCTCGCCTAGCGCAGCCAGCTTTTCAAACTCGTTGTCGAATTCCTCGCGCTCGACATCCTTCGTGCCCTGTTCAATCTCGATCTGCTCGTCCGCCTCCTCCTGCGTAGCTTCGAGGGTTGGGTTCTCTGAAAGCTCCTGCTTAATCATCTGCTGGAGATCCAGCAAAGGCATTTGCAAAACTTCCAACGACTGGAAAAGATGCGGGGAAAGAACCTGCTGCATCTTCATTTCTTGACTTAAAACTAATCCGGGATGTGCCATAACGTAAACCTAACGCCTTTTAAGCAATTTTCAAGCCAAGTTTTGAGGGAATGCACCAGAGCCCTCGGTTGATTGGCCATTTCTGAAAACCAATAAGCTATTGCTTTTCCCAGAGATTGGATGGCAAACTCCACCCAATGTTGACGATAACCCAGAGAATTCGAAACCTGCTCGAAGCCACGGATCTATTCGAGGCGGAACAACTGGACTCCATCCTAGCCAACGCGCGCGAAAATAGCCTGTCGATCCGCGAAGCCGTACTCTCCGGAAGCGATGCAAAGGAAGAGGAGTTCCTCGGAAAGCTCGCGGAGTCCATGGAGATTCCCTTCCAGCGGTTAAAGGAAACCGAGATCCAAGAGGAGATTCTCGAACGGCTCCCGACCAAGGCAATCTTCCAATACAACGTGGTGCCGCTGCTTGAAGAGGGTGGTTGCCTGAAGGTGGCCACCAGCGACCCCTTTGCTCCGGGACTCGTCGACGCGCTTCGCTTAGCCGCAGAATGCCGTATCCGGCTGGTGCTCAGCCCGGACGCGGATATTTCCGCCGCCGCGAAAAAATTCTACGGCGTCGGCGCGGAAACCCTCGACCGCATGATGCAGGACGACCGGATCGATCTGGAGGACGAGGAGAGCCTGCTGAAGCAGGACTTGAGCGACCTCGACCAGGAAGCCTCCGTCGTCAAGTTCGTGAACCAGATTATATGGGAAGCGTTCAAGGATCGTGCAACGGACATCCACATCGAGCCGATGGAGATCGATCTGCGTATTCGCTACCGCGTCGATGGCGTGCTACACGAAGCCCCAATGCCGCCGCAGCTCAAGCGCTTCCAGTCGTCCATTATCTCGCGCATCAAGGTAATGGCCAACATGGACATCGCCGAAAAGCGCCTGCCGCAGGACGGCCGCATCAGCCTGCGCATCCGCGGCGAGGAGATCGACGTGCGCGTCTCCACCATGCCCACGGTCTACGGCGAAAGCGTCAGCCTCCGCCTACTCATGCGCGGCGGCGGCCTGATCACGATGAAGGATCTTGGGTTAAACGGACACGACAGCTCGCTACTCAAGAAAATGATCACCCGCCCCCACGGCATCCTCTTGGTGACGGGACCGACGGGTTCGGGCAAATCGACCTCGCTCTATGCCTGGCTCCACACGATCAACTCGGTGGACAAGCGCATCATGTCAGCCGAGGATCCGATCGAATATGAAATGCCGGGGGTGAACCAAGTGCAGATGCGCCCCGAAATCGGGCTAACCTTTGCCAACACCTTGCGCACCTTCCTGCGTCAGGATCCGGATGTGATCATGGTCGGGGAGATCCGCGATAAAGAAACCGCCGAAATCGCCATCCGCGCCGCGCTCACCGGCCACTTGGTGTTCAGCACCATCCACACCAACGACTCCGCCAGCACCATTACCCGCCTGCTCGATATGGGCATCGAGCCCTTCCTCGTGGCCTCGTCCGTTGAAGGCATCGTGGCCCAACGCCTGGTGCGCGAGCTGTGCAAGGCCTGCCGCCAACCCGTTGAAGTGGACGGGGAATTCCTGCGCGAACACAACTTTCCGGTCGAACGGCTCGCCAACGAAGGCCCGATCTACGAAGCGGTGGGTTGCGACGAGTGCCGCGGCAATGGCTATAAGGGTCGGACCGGCATCTTCGAGGTCCTCCAGATCACCGACGAAATCCGTCCGCTCGTTATTGCCCACGCCTCCGCCAGCGAAATCAAGCAGAAATCGCTGGAACACGGCATGAAGACCCTGCGCGAAGATGGGTGGGATAAGGTACTAGCCGGCACAACGACCATCGACGAAATCCTGCGCGTCACCGAAGAGGTTGAACTCGAAGAATAGCACCCTACCGATACGGTTGACCTTCTTCTTTATCCCCGCTACTCTCCTTACTGGTTTTAGCCATGGAACATAAGGAGATTGCCATGAAGAAGAGTCAGTTACTGATCGCTCTCGCCCTCGTTGCTATCGTCGCCGTCACGGGCTGCAAAACGAAAGTCAAACGCGTCGGCGTCGATGAAACCATCGACCTTTCCGGACGCTGGAACGATAGCGACTCCCAGCTCGTTTCCGCCGAAATGGTCGGCGACCTCGCAAGCCGCCCGTGGATCGAGGAGTACACCGCCAAGAATGGCCAGAAGCCCGTCGTCATTGTCGGCACCGTCCGCAACAAGAGTTCCGAGCATATCGAAACCGAAACCTTTACCAAGGATCTCGAACGCGAGCTGATCAACAGCGGCCGCGTCAAATTCGTCGCCAACTCCATTGAACGCGGCGAGCTGCGCCAGGAGCGCAAGGAACAGCAAACGTGGTCGCGGGAGGAAACACAAAAACGCCTCGCCGCTGAAACCGGAGCCGACTTTATGCTACAGGGCGGCATCAAAACCATCATCGACCAGGAAGGCAAGGAATCGGTCAAGTTCTATCAGGTCGATCTGGAAATGGTTCACCTCGAGTCCAATGAGAAGGTCTGGATCGGTAGCAAGAAGATCAAGAAGTATGTCAAGAAAGCGCGCATGAAGTGGTAGGCAACGCAAAGCGCTGCCCGCCGAAGTGCGGTGACTCGACAGCGCTTTAAAAGCGGCGTCACGCGAAGCGAGTCTGAGCATTGCGCAAGACAACCCGCCGCACTCCGAAGGTTTCACCATGTACAAACCCTTTCTACCGCCAATCCTCGCCACCTTGCTGCTCCTGCCGGGCTGCGCGATGTTGCGGACGGACAAGTCGCACTATGCGGGAATGGACAAACTGCTGGCCAAGGCGAACTATCCCGCCGCCATCGCGCAACTCGAGGCCGCCAGGCCAACGGCCTATACCTTCAAGGACCGCGTCGTCTACTATCTCGACATCGGCATGCTCCATCACTGGAACGGCGAGTATGAAAAGAGCAACAAAATGCTCGAAAAGGCCGAACGCGCCATCGAAGAAAACTTTACCAAGAGCCTGACCCGCTCCGCATCGTCGTTGATCCTCAACGACAATGCCCTCACCTACGCCGGCGAGGACTACGAAGATCTCTACCTCAACGCGTTCAAGGCGCTCAACTACCTTGCGCTCGGCCAAACCGACGAGGCTTTTGTGGAAGTACGCCGCATCGACAACAAGCTGGCGCAGCTTGAAAGCAGGCATGAAAAGATGGCAAACAAGCTGAGCGAGGCGGAAGAGGCCCAGAAAACGTTTACGCCCGGGAAAAGCCATTTCCAGGAATCCGCCTTCGGCCGCTACCTCAGCCTGCTACTCTACCGCGATGAGCATAAATGGGACGATGTGCGCATCGATCTCGATAAAATATCCAAAGGTTGGAAGCTCCAGCCCGACATCTACTCCTTCCCCAAGCCTGACTTTTCACGCTCCACCAAACGCATCCGCCCACCCAGGGCGCGGCTCAACGTAATCGCTTTTAGCGGCCTCGCCCCCGACAAGAAATCCACCACCTTCTATATCCACTCTGAAGAAAACATGATTGTCTTCGCCGGCTCGTCGGAAAACTATCTCGGGGAGCAAAGCCTTTCCGGCCTGAGCATAATCCCATGGCAAGGAATTGGCGAAGGCTACCATTTCAAGATTCAGCTTCCACACATGCATAAGCGCCCCTCCAAGGTAGAGTCCATCGAAGTGGTTGTGGCCCATGTCGCGAACGAAAACCTCCAGCAGCTGGAAAGCCTGGAAAACGTGTCCGTCGAAACCTTTGGCATCCAAAAGCCGATCATTTATCTCAAGACCATCACCCGCGCAGTGGTCAAGGGACTTGCCGCCGAGCAGGCCAAGCAGGACATGACCAAAAACATGGATGGTGCTGCGGCCTTCTTCACCCGGCTGACCGCCGATCTGATGATTGATCAAACCGAAAACGCCGACCTTCGTGTTTCCCGCTTTTTCCCGGCCGAGGCCGCCATCCGCGAAATCCACCTCGACGAAGGAACCTACGACATTTGGATCAACTATTATGACACCAAGGGCTCCCTGCTCCGCACCGACGAAAGAACCGGGGTCTACATTGCAGCCGACCATCTCAATCTGCTTGAATCCGCCTACCTGAACTAAGGAACGCACCTATGCGACAAAAAAAGGGTAGGATGATTTTGTGGCAGACACGAAGTGAGGCTGGCTCGAAGAGACAGCAGCGAAGCGGCAATAATTCTCGTGCCCAATCCTCGTGCTGGAACAAATTATTCTTCCACAAAATCATTCTGCCTGTCCTTATACTCACTACGGCTGGGTGCAAAAGCCTGACGGGGGGAGGAGTACCAGGGTGGGTCGCCAACCCCAAATCGGCCTACCCCGAATCCCAATATCTCGCGACCGTCGGCGAGGGCGACACCCGCCGCGCCGCCGAAAACGCCGCCGCCGCCAACCTCGCTCGCATCTTCGAAGCGCACATCGAATCCGACGAACGCCTGCTCGACCAATCCCGCGAAACCGGCAAGAGCTTCGAGCGCACAACCAACTTTACCGCCGACATCAATATCCTCTCCACCCAGACCCTCTACAATATCCAGCACGCCGAGGCCTGGCAGGACGGCAAGGGTCGCGTCTATGCCGTCGCCTACCTCAACCGCCGCGAAACCGCCGCCATCTACCGCGACAAGATCGACGAGCAAAGCACCCGCGTCCACTTCCTGCTCGTCCAAGCCGAACAGGCCGACGACCTGCTCAAGAAATACGCCACCCTGCGTGCGGCAAACCGCCGCGCTGCTGAAGCTAAATATCTACTGCGCCAGCTCAAGGTCATCCATCCGCGCTCCGTTCCCGGTGCCACGCCCAACTACACCGAAAACAAAATCCGCAAAGCCCTCGCCGAAACCGCCAAACAGATCCGCGTACAGATCGAGGTAAAGGGCGACGACAACCGCCGCATAACCACCGTGCTTGAGGATCAAGTCACTCGCTACGGCTTCGTCGTCGGCACCCCCGCCGTGCTGGAGATCGTCGGAAACGTCTCCGTCGACGATACCGGGCAGCGCACTGCCGATCTCGTCTTTGTTCGCTACACGCTCGCACTGCAAGTCAAGGAAGCCGACGGAACCACCCTCATCTCCCTCAATGAAAAAGGCCGCGAAGGCCACGTCTCCCTCTCCGAAGCACGCATTCGCTCCTTCCGCACCCTGGAAACCGCCATCAAGTCCACCGGCAATACCCGGCTCGATGCCTATTTCGACACCCTCATCGACCCTATGCCGCAGTAGTGCATATTGGGATATGCGGAAGCGGCTTTTTCAGGTAAAAAAGGGAATCTACATATTCAACTGTTGAAATAAACCCCCAGCCAAGGAGCTCCAGCCTACTGTGAAATGTGGTGCGTGCTTCCATTCTGATGGAGCACGCTTTTTCGCAACATGCTGATTCCGAGTGATGCGTGCTCCATCAGAATGGAAGCACGCGCTACACCATTGTGGTTTTGGCTAGCCGCTCGGAGAGTGTGGTGGTGCGTTCGCGAGATTCAGCGCGGGTGACGGCGAGGTTGAGCGCTTTTTTCGTGCCGAGGACGATCACCAGTTTCTTGGCGCGGGTGATGGCGGTGTAGATGAGGCTACGCTGCAGCAGGACGTAGTGCTGGGTGTGCATCGGAATCAACACACAGGGATATTCGCTGCCTTGGCTCTTATGGATGGTGATGGCGTACGACAGCACCAGCTCGTCGAGTTCGCGAAAGTCGTAGACCACCTTGCGGCCATCGAAATCAATGACCAGTTCCGAAGCATCGGAATCGATGGAAACGATGCGGCCAATGTCGCCATTGTAGACCTCCTTGTCATAGTCGTTCTCGGTCTGCATCACCTTGTCGCCCGTCCGGTAGACGATGCCGAAGCGCTCCACCTCGTCGCCGCGCGGATTCAGCAACTGCTGCAAGGTGACGTTCAGGTTCCGTGCGCCCAGTTCGCCCTTCTGCATCGGCGTAAGGATCTGGATATCGTCCATCGGGCTGAAGCGGAACTTCTTGGGAATGGACTGCTTGACCATCTTGCCCACCAGCGCCAGCGCCTTTACGGGATCGTCGGCCTCGACAAAATAGCAGTCGCTCGTTTCCCCGTTCTCCGGGAACTCCGGCATCTGGCCTTGATTGATCCGGTGGGCGTTGGTGATGATGCGGCTCGACGCCGCCTGCCGGAAGACTTCGTTCAGGTGCGCCACGGGTATCTTCTTGGAAAGGATGATGTCCTGCAACACCCTCCCCGGGCCGACGGATGGAAGCTGGTCGGCATCGCCAACGATGATGAACGCGGCGTGCAGCGGTATGGCATCGGCCAGTTGCGAGGCCAGCACGATGTCGATCATGCTCGACTCGTCGACAATCAGGACATCGCACTCCAATGGGTTATCACCTTTATGAACAAAGCCACCCGTGCC
>DAOUQA010000054.1 GCA_030625905.1 Kiritimatiellales bacterium
CCTCCCGGCCCCCCCGCGGGGCCCGCCCGCGACTCCGGCACCCCCCGTCGCCCCGCACCCACCCCTCTACTGACCCCTCTACAGCAAACACAATTGTCCGATCCGCAGCTTCGTCCGTCAGCACCTTTGCGTCAGCGGGAATATTCTTGCCAATCACCACACGCCAGGGTTTCCGGCCATTGGAAGGCCGCGGTAGCAACGAAGGATCGTCGGCACGCACGGTTCCCGCACCTACCATGATCGCATCCGCCCGACGACGCATCTCCTGCACTCGTTCACGTGCCTCGGATCCAGTGATCCATTTCGAGTCACCGGTGCGATCAGCAATCTTTCCATCCAGTGTCGAGGCCAGCTTGAGCGTTACATACGGCAGACCGGTCGTAATGAATTTTTCAAACGGGGCGACCAGTTCGTGCCCCTCCTTTTCGCAAACCCCGGAAACCACTTCCACGCCCGCCTCCCGCAAAATTCCCAGCCCGCGCCCGGCATGCTTCGGATTCAGATCCTCCACCGACACCACCACGCGGCCAATGCCCTTTTCTAGAATCAGATCCGTGCACGGCGGTGTACGTCCGTGGGTGGAACAAGGCTCCAAAGTCACATAGAGAGTTGCGGTCTTCAACCTCCCCGCCCCAGAGGCATAGGGGTCAGTCCGATATTTTAATGTTTTTTCGCGGCTTATTAAAATATCGGACTGACCCCTATCTCCATGCGCCTTGCTCCATGCTTTCAGGCAGGCTCTTTCTGCATGATCGCCCCCGGCCTTTCGATGCCAACCCTCGGCGATGACTTCCCCATCCAAGACCAGCACCGCACCCACCGGCGGGTTCGGGCGGGTCAACCCTTCGCCCAACCTTGCCAACTCGATCGCCCGCATCATGAATTTTTCATTGGTGTCCATCAATATGCCTAAAGCTCGTCCCAAACCCGCAAGCCGGCCACCTGCTTGAAGTGTGTATCGTATGTAACAACCTTTGCCCCCATCTCCAAGGCGTGTGCCGCAATCCATACATCATTAATTGGAATCGGCGTTCCCTGTTCCTTGAGCTGTTGCTTGATTGAACCAAATACATCGGCGGTTTCCATTCCTACCGGCAATAGGGCAACATGCGGTCGGTTTAGAAAACGTTCGAGTATCTTCCTGTTTTCTACAAGCCTGTTCCCTCCCCGGAAACCGGAAAACAACTCGCCCAGCACAATGGCCGACATGTAGATGGTTTCCGCCCGGCTTATCACCGAAAGCACCTTTTCATCGCCACGCAACAGAGCCGCATAGGCATTTGTGTCCAGCAAAACCTTCCTCACTCCCAGTCCTCCGGATCGACTTGGCTGCAAGAGGATGCCGCAGCATTGAATGCCGCTTCATCCTCCCGCGACCACACACCGAAAAACTCCATATAGTCCTTTCGATGATCCACCGCCACATCGTCAAGCCCAACGGAGGATGACAATAGCTTTTTCAAGGTTTGGTTCAGACTCACCCCCTTGGTTGCCGCCTCTTCGCGTAACCGCCGGTCAAGATCAGGCGCGATTCCATGCATGGTCATGCTACTCATAAAAACCTCCAATTCACTATTTGAACCATATTGACTCAAATAATGAACTACTCGTTTTCCTGCTATTTACAAGCCTTTTATCAACCAATCTCGTTCCGAAATCTTTCCACCAACTGCACGATTTCGGCGCGGATAGCGAACATATCGTCGGAAAAGCGTTGAAGGCGTTCCGGAGCAATCAGCTCCTGCTTGCGCACTTTTTCCAATGCTTCGATCATGTTGTCGAAATAGGGTAGCGCGCGCTTGAGGTAGGCCACGCCATAGCACTTCCTCGTTCTCCCAAGACAGGGCTTAGTCATCCCCTTGCGGCGGTTTGTAGGCCGTGCGCGCAGGACGGTCGATGTCCTTGCGGATGCGATCGAGCACGCCATTGACGAAGCGACCCGACTGAAAGCTGCTGAAGTCCTTGGCAAAATGGACGGCTTCGTTGATCGATACCACGGGCGGCACATCGTCGCGGTAGAGCATTTCAAAGAGGGCGACGCGCATCACGGTGCGATCGACCGCGCCCATGCGCTCGGAGTCCCAGCGCTTGGCATATTGCGAAAGGCGGTCATCGAGTTCGTCCTTGCGCTGCACCACGCCCTTGATGATCTCCTCGGCATAGGTCTTTTCGCGTTCGTTTGGATCCTTTCCCTCCCAGAAACCCTTCAGCGCGATATCGGCCGGCTCGGGGTTGAAATCGAGTTGAAACAAAAACTGCATGATCCATTCACGCGTCTCGCGCCGTCCACTAACTTTTTTCTTCTGCATAAAACTCCAAATTGAACTAGTGTGTTAATCACCACGGAATACACCGAAAAAAAACAAGACGATCCGCCGCTCCGTACTACTATCCGACATATGATCCGTTTCCATTGGCCCCTATTTTGCTTCGTTCAGCGCTAGGTATTCCGTGGTGCCATTTATAACTGCTTGTAGACACGAGCGGTTTCGATGGCAGCTTCGGCGGCATACCAGCCCCGCGTGTTTTCACCTCCAAGGCATCGCGCCTCGGCCTGTGCCCAACTGCGCACGCCGACAATCTCGTTGATGACCGGTATCCGGTGCTTGCAGGAAATATCGAGTACGCTCTGTCCGGTGGTGTCGATAATCATCTGCGCGTGCTGCGTTTCACCTTCAACCACCACGCCGAGAACGATCAATGCATTGTAGTTTCCACTGGCGGCCATCTTTCCCGCAACCACCGGAATCTCGTAGGCTCCCGGTACACGAACCACATCGATGGTCTCCGGCTTAGCACCGTTTTTTTCCAGGCACTGTACCGCGCTGCGACAAAGCTCGTCAGTCAGTTCGTCGTTGAAGCGGCTGACCACAATGCCGAACCGCATCCCCGACGCATCGAGGTTGCCAACGGTTTGGTTCGCCTCAACTCCATCGATCCGGTCAATGCTTTTTCTAATTCCTTTACCCACAGTCAACCTCCGGTTGAGTAAATATCTAAATCCGAATATCTAGATGCTAAACAAATCCAAGGCTACCAATTCTAAATCCCAAAACAATAGCTGTTTTCTGCCTTGGATTTCCCCTATATAATGTGCCCCATCTTGTCGCGCTTAGTGGAAATATAGTGGTCATTATATTCCTGGGTCGGCACTACGAGCGGAACACGCTCGACAATCTCGATTCCATACTTGTCCAATCCCTGTATCTTGGCGGGGTTGTTGGTGAGCAGATCAATCTTTACCATCCCGAGGTCACGCAGAATCTGCGCGCCGATGCCATAGTCGCGCAGATCGGCATTGAACCCGAGGTGCTCGTTGGCTTCGACCGTATCCATTCCTTTTTCCTGTAGCTCATACGCGTGTATCTTCTTGGCCAGCCCGATACCGCGTCCCTCTTGGCGCATGTAGACGATGGCTCCATAGCCATGCTCCTGGACAGCCTGCATGGCGGCATGCAGTTGAGCGCCGCAGTCGCAGCGCATCGAGTGGAACACATCGCCGGTCAGACATTCGCTATGGACGCGCACGAGCGGCGTTTTGCCAGACTCCGGGCTGCCGCATACCAGTGCGAGATGATCCTTGTTATCGACGCTGGAGCTATAAAGTTTGAGCCGAAACGGGCCGCTATCGGTCGGCATGTTGACCACCCGCTCCCGACGGACGAGCGGCTCGTGGGTATAGCGATATTTGATGACTTCAGCAACAGAAGTCATCTTGAGCTTGTGCTTTGTGGAAAATTTCCGAAGCTCCACCAGACGCATCATTTCTCCGTCTTCGCGGAGAATTTCGCAGATTACGCCGGCGGGCTTCAGACCGCAGATACGGGCAAGGTCGACCGTTCCCTCGGTATGGCCGGCGCGTTCGAGCACCCCGCCCGGAACCGCCTTGAGCGGGAACAGATGGCCGGGTTTGATAAAGTCGCCTGCCTGAGTGGTTTCGGAAACCAGCGCCGCCACCGTCTTGGCGCGGTCGACCGCACTGATCCCGGTGGTGGTTCCTTCGCGGACATCAACCGAATCCATAAACGCCGTGTGGTACTTGTCCGTCGAGTGCGCCGGAACCATATGTGCAAGCCCCAGCCGCTGAAGCTGCTCCTCCACCATCGGCATACAAACCAGGCCGCGCGCATGTGTAACCATGAAATTAATGGCTTCGGGCGTGGCCTTTTCCGCAGCGCAGACCAAATCGCCCTCGTTCTCGCGGTCCTCGTCGTCGGTCATCACAATGACTTCGCCGTTGCGGAATGCCTCAATCACATCTTCGATCGGATCAAATATTTCTTCATTCATAACTGTACCTTCCAAATAAAAAGCCCTAGAGAACTCACATCTCCAGGGCCTCTCGACAATACAGCATGCCGGTTCATCTTCTTCCATCCAGACTATACTGTCGGTCGCAGAATTTCGCTGCATCTGCCCTTCCATATCCTGAAAAAGCTCGCGGACTGTCACCGCCGGTCGGGAATTTCACCCTGCCCTGAAGATTGGGGGAATATGCGCATAGCCATTCCGCGTTTCAAGCCAAATCAGAAGACAAGATGGTTCGTTTTCGTCCCACAAGACGGGATCGGGAATGCGCGTTAGCCAGAGTCCCTTCCTCTGTATTGGCGGGCAGAGCGGAGCGGATATAAAAAACCGGCGAACTCGCAATGAGTTCGCCGCAATAAAAGATGGTCGGGGCGGAGAGATTCGAACTCCCGACCTATTGCTCCCAAAGCAACCGCGCTACCAGACTGCGCTACGCCCCGCTTTCTAGTTTTCTGGAAAGCGCGCGAATATCAATGATTCGATCCGCAAAGGCAATCCCTTTTTTCGAACATTCCCGAAACGGTTGCATCGTGGGAACAAAGAGGTATGATGGAAACACTATGACCATGCCCATCCAGACCGTCGACGAGCTGAACGAAATGATCCGCAACGGCGACGTCCGCAAATACATCCGTCAGGAGGAAAAGGCCAAGGGTCTGGAACTGAAGGACATCGCGGATGAGATCGCGGAGCAGAACCAACGCCTGAAATGGGTCTGGTTGGCCGGGCCGTCGTCGGCAGGTAAAACAACGTTCACGCAACGGCTGGCAGCGGAGTTGGGGAGACAGGGCATTCCAACGCACCAAATCTCGCTGGACAACTATTTCCTCAACCGCGAACTGACCCCGAAGAATGCCAAGGGCGAGTACGACTATGAACATATCGAGGCCATCGACCTTCCCTTGCTGGAGCGCCATCTGGATAAGCTCGAAAATGGCCACACTATCGAGATGCCGCATTTCCGGTTTTTGCATGGCCGCCGCGAGTTCCGGGGCAATATCGTCAGTTTGGAACCGAACGAGCTGGTACTGATCGAGGGCATCCATGGCCTGAACCCGCGCATTACATCGTTTGTCGACCCCGCCCATGCGCTGAAAATCTACATCGGGGCGCGCACCACGCTGATGCTTGACAACGACACGCGCATTTCGAGCACCAACCACCGGATGATGCGCCGCATGATCCGCGACCATAATTTCCGGGGCAATCCGGTGGAGAAAACCTTCAACCTCTGGCCGGCGGTGCGGGCGGGCGAGGACAAGTGGATCTTCCCGTTCCAGCCTTTGGCCGACCATGAATACAACTCGGCGCTGGGCTATGAGATTTCCGTACTCAAACCGTTGGTGGAGCCGCTGATCCGCTCGCTACCAAACACCCATCCGGAACGCAATAAAGCCCGTGAATTGCTGGAGTTCCTAAGCCACTTCGAGCCAATCGATAAATCGCTCGTTCCGGAGAACTCGATTCTCCAAGAGTTTATTGAGACACCCCGCTGACAACGAGGCGAAATATAATGGAGATGGAGGAACTTGCAAAACCCCTCAATGGTGTGGTGCGCACTTCCATTCCGATAGATTGAAACCCTATCGTGTGATGCCCTTTTCGGAGGCGCGGCAGAATTCGAGCAGGTGCTTTATTTCAGGCGTCTGCTCCACCTCGGCCTCAATCTTGTCGAGGGTCTGGGCAACGGGCGCGTTTTGGCGGTAGAGAATGCGGTAGGCTTCCTTGATCGCCTTGCGGCCAGCCTCATCGACCCCGCGGCGCTCTAGGCCGATCCGGTTGAAGCCGCGTACCTCCAGCGGGTCGCCGTGACCGATCATGAAGGGAGGGAGGTCTTTGGTGATTTTCGACATGGCGCCGACAAAGGCCAGCTTGCCGACGCGCAGGAATTGCACGATCCCCACAAGCCCCTCGATGGTGGCCAGGTCTTCGATGGTCACATGTCCGGCAATCTGGCAGGCATTGGCAATGATGACCTGGTTGCCGATATGGCAGCAGTGCGCGATGTGCGCATAGGCCATGAGGAGGCAGTTGTCGGCCACAGTCGTAAAGTCGCCCTCGTTGGTGGCGGCGTTGACCGTGACATATTCGCGGATGGTGTTGTTGTTGCCGATCTTCACGCCCGGATCCCCGCCCTCGAACTTGAGATCCTGGGTGCGGCCACCGAGCACGGCGAACGGGGAGACGCGGTTCCCCTCGCCCAGTGTGGTGTTGCCCTCGACAACGACATGGGAGATGAGCTCGGTTCCGCTCCCAATCACCGCCTGGGAGCTGACCGTGCAGTAGGGGCCGATGATGACGTCGTCCGCAATTTGCGCGCCGGCGCCAATAATGGCGGTTTCATGAATCTGCGCCATGGTTCTATGCTCCGTAGCCAAACATCAACTCGGCCTGGCTGGCGAGTTCGTCGCCCACATAGGCCTTGCCTTCGACCACTGCCATGCGCGAACGCAGGCGCGTAACCTTGATTTCCATGCGCAGGACATCGCCGGGAACCACCTTGCGGCGGAACTTGGCCTTGTTGATAGCCATGAAATAGGCGATTTCGCCGACCTTGTCGTTCGCCTTGTTGAGCAGAATTCCCGAAATCTGGGCCATGGCTTCAAGCTGCATGACGCCCGGCATGATCGGCTCGTCAGGAAAGTGACCTTGGAAAAAGGGTTCGTTGAAAGTGAGGTTTTTATAGCCGACGATGCTGTGGTTCTCGGTGTCCATCTCGGTGATGCGGTCAACCAGCATAAAAGGATAGCGGTGTGGTAGAATCCCCAGAATTTCGTTTACATCCATGACGCTCATACATCTCTCCTGTTTGGTAAAAGAGGTGGAAGGCTAGATGTTCTGCCCGGCTTGTTCAATGTTTTTCTGTTTGGCCGTAAGTTTGTCGAGTGCCGGGCAGCCTTCCGAAACGCTCCATGCAAACGGGAAAGAGCGGCACTGCTCCGGGCGCGCGGCGTAGATGCTGCACCGGTCGCCTTCGAGAAACGAGCAGCTCCCGTCGGGGTGGTCGTTCAGCGCCAACTGGATCCGGTTGGGTGCCAGGCGCGTATGGCACTCGATGAATTCCCGCTCCGACAACACCAAGGCAACGGCCATGGCCGCAATATCCCTGCCGGTCAGCAGCACCGAACCCGTCCAGCGGCAGCATGTGCCGCAGCCCGAGCATTTAAAGGCCTTTAGAATATCTGTATCCACCATTGAACCTATCCCGTTTGATACCAATTTAACTTAACTAGTTTTGGGTCCAACACTTGTACTAGATGCGGTGAGGGGTCCGTGGTCGTAACCCGACCTTGAAGCCGGATCACGGGCTACAGACCCAGCCGGGCTTCGTCTTCCGCTCCGATTTCGATCTTCTTTCCGGGGTTCTTGCGCTTCAGTTGAGCATTGTATACAGCGACCATAGCAGGGGTGGAAAACTACATACCGATTTCGGAAGGCGCACTGAAATAGTACTGCTCGCTGCTCTCCCGTCGCAAGGCATCGACATAGCCGGAAATGATGTCGATCGCGATATCGCAGCGATCGGGCGGAAGGGTTTCGAGCCACGCGTTGATGTCGATATGCCGCCGACCGGTAGCACCGCCGTTTTCAGCCGTAAACCGAATGATGGACGGATATTCGTTGGGAAACTCCTCCTGCAGTTCGCGCATCATGCGGTAGGAAAGGCCATAGGGTTCGCGGCGCGTCCGTTCGAAATGATGCTGCCAGTCGCCCCACTCCTGCCCCGCTTCTTCGCATATCTGCTCGGAAAAAACCGTGGCGAAACCCTCCATGTACCAATCGAAAATATGGGGATTCAGCAAGTGGGCGCATTCATGGCCCAGCAGGGCGAAATAGTTCCGGTGCCCCGGATCAACCGCCAGATAGATGGCAAATACGCCATTGGTGGAATCCACGCATTCAGTAAGCGAAAAGTCCTCACCGAGCCGGTAGCGCCGGGCTTCGGGTAGCTTTTTCGAGCGGCGGAGCAGCACCTTGTTCACCGGGATGGCGGGCGCACCGAACTCGTCGATGGCCTTTCCCAGAGCCTGGACCACGAAGGCATCAGACTCCGGATCGCTGATCGGCTGGTAGGCCTCGTGCCACGGGCCAGGGGGCTTGCCGTCGGAAAGCTGTATGCAGCCGGAGAGAAGAACCGCAGTCAAAAGCAGGTAAAAGAAAACCGCTAATGGACGGGAATGGACGGGAATCTTTTTCGGACAAGACATTCGAAACATTCGGGTAGATTCATGGCTTGAACTTGCCTATTCGGCAGATTCGGCGGCGGGTTTTGCGGGTTCGCCGACGATTTCCTGCACCTTGATGGTAATATTGCGGATCTCCTCGAGGCCGAGCGACTCGCGGACGCTTTCACGAACGCGCTGCTGCAAGACATGGGAGAGTTCGGGGATCTTGTTGCCGGACACGACCTTTACGCTAAGCGCGATATCGACGCCGCCCTTTGCCTGGATCAGCCTCGAGTCGATGCTCTTGACTGCGGCAAATTCCTTGCCGATGCGCTCGATGAAGTCGCAGATCGCCTTGGTGCTAATGCCCACGCTGCCATCATCGGAATGGAAATTGATGAACGCCTCCTTCTTCCTGCCGCAACCGCCAATCCAGCGGAGTACAACGGCAAGGATCATAATGACGCCCACTCCGGCACCTACAACCGGAAGCTTCAGTGCATCGGCAATATGCTGGCCGATTTCCGGCTTGAAGGCATTGCCGTAGATCAGCCCTGCCCCAAAGAGTAGAAGCAGAAATGTCATGATAAAACTACCCAGATTGCCAGAACGCTTGTTCATGATTAGCTCCCTTCGGATTTTTCGCCGGAACCTCGGATGCCCTGCACGACAACATTCACGGCGTAGACCTGCTGCCCCGTCATCTCTTCAACCGCATCCTTCACGGCGGACTGCAGCTGCACGCAGATGTCAGGAATCCGTACACCAAACTCCAGCACAACGGTGAGGTCGATCGTGAGCAGCTCCTCGCTTTCCTTCTCGATGCGAATGCCCTTGTCCTTGGACCTCTTCCCGATGATGCCCGCAAGGTCATCCGCAAGGGTTCCTTGAAGCTCAACCACGCCAGGCACCTTCTTGGCGGTTTCGTGCGCGATGACGGCAATCACGTTGTTGTTTATGCTGATCCGGCCATAGCCGGAATCCGTGGCCTCCGCCACTGCGAATTCCCGGGTATCTGCCACTGCGTTACCTGTTTGTTCTTTCATTCTTCCACTCCTTGAGGAACTTGCCCCGAAGCTTCGGGGGCAGTTCCGGTTAATGGTTATTGGTTATCGGGAAAGCTCTTTCAACCCACAATGTGCCCCTGATAACAAATTAACTGATAACTGCCGCGCTAAAACCGGAGGTTTTACAAGCGGCTCTCCTACGCGTTCAGAAAATTCTCGTGCATGAACTTTTCAAGGAAAGCCGTGTTGTACTTTCCCTTGATAAACCGCCTGTCGACCAGCAATGCCTCGCCCAACGGCACCGAGGTATGCGGCCCGTTGATGGTGAACTCGTCCAGCGCACGGCGCAGGCGAACGATGGCTTCGGCGCGATCCTTCCCCGTAGCAATAATCTTGCCAATCATGCTGTCGTAGTAGGGCGAGATCGTGTAGCCGGAATAGACATGCGAGTCGATCCGGATTCCCGGGCCGCCAGGAAAGTGCACGGCTTCCACCAGACCGGGTGACGGCGTAAAGTTGTTGTACGGATCCTCGGCATTCACGCGGAATTCGATGGCATGGCCACGGATCACTACCTCCTTCTGGGTGAACGAAAGCTTTTCTCCGGCCGCCACGCGGATCTGCTCCTTCACCAGGTCGACTCCGCTCACCTCTTCGGAAACCGTATGCTCCACTTGGATGCGGGTGTTCATTTCCATGAAGTAGAACTGCTTTGCAACCTCGTCATAGAGGAATTCAAGCGTGCCGACGCTGTCGTAGTCGACCGCCTTGGCTGCCTTGACGGCGGTATCGCCAAGCGCCTGGCGCTCCTCCTCGCTCAGCGACGGGCACGGCGCCTCCTCCACCAGCTTCTGGTGGCGGCGCTGGATGGAACAGTCGCGTTCCCCCAAGTGGCAGACGTTGCCATGCTTGTCGCCGATAATTTGCACCTCGACGTGCCGGGCGGACTCGATAAATTTTTCCATGAACAGGTCGGGGTTACCGAACGCGTTTTCGCTTTCGGCCGCCGCGACCATAAATCCCTGCACGAGGCTGACATCGTTGCGCGCCACACGCATGCCCTTCCCGCCGCCGCCGGCCACGGCCTTGAGCAACACGGGATAGCCCATCTTCTTGGCCAGATGGAGCGCTTCATCGGAATCCTTCAAAATGCCGTCAGAACCGGGGGTGATCGGCACGCCGGCGGCCTTCATCGTTTCGCGGGCAATCGCCTTGTCACCCATGTTTCGGATGCAGTCTGCGGAGGGGCCGATGAAAGTGATGTTGCAGTTGGTGCAGATTTCGGCGAAGTGCGCGTTCTCGGATAGGAACCCGTATCCGGGGTGGATGGCATCTACATCCGCGACCTCTGCCGCGCTGATGATGTTGGTGATTTTTAGATAGCTGTCGGTTGCGGCGGCCGACCCGATGCAGACGGCTTCGTCGGCCATCTGGACGTGAAGCGAATCGACATCGGCATCGGAGTAGACCGCAATAGACCGGACACCCAGCTCCTTGCAGGCGCGGATGATGCGCAGTGCAATTTCGCCGCGGTTGGCAATCAATACCTTTTCAAACATGGACGGCTCCCTTTACCTAGGTTCGACGAGGAAAAGAGACTGCCCGTACTGCACCGGCGTTGTATCGTCGATCAGAATCTGCTTGATGACGCCTTTGACTTCGGCCTTGATTTCGTTCATGACCTTCATGGCCTCGATAACGCAGACCACCGTGTCCTCGGAAACTTCATCACCCACCTGTACGAAGGCATCGGCGTCGGGGGCGGGCTTGCGGTAGAATGTTCCAACGATTGGCGATGGAATTTCGATCAGTCCGTCATTTTCATCCGCCGCCGGGGCGTCCCCTCCTGGAGCCGCCGCAACAGGGGCTACCGCCGCCGGAGCCGCCGCAACAACAATCTGCTGCTCGCCTCCGCGCTTCAGGGTCAGCTCAAACCCTTCTTCCTTCATCGAAAACTTGGTCAGATCGTTGTTCTTCATCAGCTCCACGATACGCTTGATTTCCTTAATTTCCATAATCCCCTCTCCTTGCTCAATAAATGTGGTATCGCCCCGAAGCTAAACAATATCACCCCCCCTTGCCCAGCCCTAATCCGCATTGACTTCCACCATGTACATAAATACGCGCCCGGAAACGTCCGCCCGGATTCGACCCCGCCTCCTGCATGATTCTCGATCCCGACAACTTCCCCTCCTCCAGCTCCAGAACAATGGCGGGGAAAAGCACCCAGCTTCGCGCGCTCAATGCCCGCGGATTTATAAAAAAGCAGAACGGACGATACCGCCTCGCCCTCGCGACTCAAAAAATATTCCTTAGAGCCGCTTGCAAAACCCCATAACGGTGTAGAGCGCGGTTGCCGTTCTCTTCGATCACTGCTTTCCCGTGGAAAGCCTC
>DAOUQA010000175.1 GCA_030625905.1 Kiritimatiellales bacterium
ATTGATGAGCTCCGGCGCATCCTCTAGCTCGGCATTGATCTCGATGACCTCGCCGGCCACAGGGGCATAGACATCGGCCGCGGCCTTGACGGATTCCACCACGGCGGCTTCGTCTCCGGCAGAGAATTCCGTTCCAACCTCGGGTAGTTCAACGAAGGTCAGGTCGGAAAGTTGACTTTGAGCAAAGTCCGTAATCCCTACGGTTACGATATCTTCATCAAGGGAAACCCACTCGTGGGTTTTTGCATAGAATAGGTCTTGTGGAACAGCCATTGTCTTTCTCCTCATCGAACAGCCAGAAAATTGGAGGTGCGGATCGGATTCGAACCGATGTTCATGGATTTGCAATCCAGTGCCTAACCACTTGGCTACCGCACCTTTTATCTCTAAAAGCACCACCAATGTAATGGTGAACGCGGGGCTTTCAAATAAAAATATGTAAAAAATGAAGCCCCCCCCCTGGGGAGAACTACAGGTGCAACACCGCGTTATCAATCAATCTCGTGTTACCGATTTTAACCGCCAGGGCAATCAGCACATCGTCCTTGATCTCATCAACAGCGGCCAGCGACCTCTCGTCCACGATCCCGATATAATCGATCTCCGCCTCGGAAACGCACTCGATCAAATCCACCATCGCTTGCCGCAGGACTGCGGCATCGTGCTCCCCTTGCCCGAACAACGCCAACGCCTGATCAAGTGAACGGCGCAGGCAAAGGGCGTTCTCTCGCTGGTTTCCGGAAAGATATTTATTGCGCGAACTCATCGCCAATCCATCTGCTTCGCGAACAATCGGCCCGCGAACAATTTCCACGGGAATGTTCAGATCCCGCACCATGCGCTCAATAATGCGCAGTTGCTGGGCATCCTTTTCGCCAAACACCGCCAAGTCCGGCAGCACAAGATTAAACAGTTTCGCCACCACCGTGCATACCCCGCGGAAATGACCCGGACGCGACGCACCGCACAACCTGCCGGAGAGCGCTTCCTCGTCGATCCACACACTGGCGTCGGCAGCATACATGTTTTCCGCACTCGGATAGAACACCATGGCCACGCCCTCCCGTTCGCACAGTGCTTCGTCGCGCCTGAAGTCGCGGGGATAGGCCTCGATATCTTCGGTGGGGCCAAACTGGGCGGGGTTCACAAAAATGCTCACCACCAGCACATCGCAGCGCTCACGTGCCAAGCGCATCAGCGACAGATGCCCCTCGTGCAAAAAACCCATCGTCGGCACAAAGCCAATCCGCCGCCCCGCCCGCTTTAGCTCCAGCGCGCGTTGCTGCATTGTTGTAGGTGACTGGATAACTTCCATTCAGATTGCCATTTCGACGGAAGCGGGGTCACCGCCCCCGCCTACAGTCTGTGCAAGATGCACTTAATAGGTTTGTTCATCGGCGGGGAATGCACCGGACTCGACTTCGCTCTTGTAGGCGGAGAGTGCTTCGGCAATGAGCGGGTTGAGATCGGCATATTTTTTTACAAATTTGGGCACCGGCTTTCCGCTCATGCCAAGCAGATCGGTGAACACCAACACCTGTCCGTCGCATCCAGCACCAGCACCGATTCCAATGGTCGGAATCGCCAGCGCACTGGAAATCGTTTCACCCAGCTCGGCGGGCACACATTCGAGCACGATTGCAAAGGCACCGGCCTGCTCAACCGCCATGGCGTCATCCATCAGTTGGCGCGCCTGCTCGGAGGTCTTTCCCTGCACCTTGTAGCCCCCCATCTCCTTGATGCTTTGCGGCGTCAGGCCAATATGCCCCAGCACGGGAACCCCGTTCGCCACCAACGCTTCGATCAATTCTGTGCGCACCGCACCGCCCTCGATCTTCACGGCATCGGCATGTGCCTCCTTGATAAAGCGTCCGGCATTCTCCAGCCCCATCTCGACAGAAGGCTGGTACGACATGAATGGCATATCGGCGATCAGCAACGCATTTTCAACGCCGCGCGAAGCCGCCGTGGTGTGGTGAAGCATTTCCTCCATGCTCACCGGCAGAGTCGTCTCGTAGCCCAGCACCGTCATGCCCAGCGAATCCCCCACCAGCACAACGGGAATATCCGCACCATCCACCAGCGAAGCGGTCAACGCGTCGTATGCCGTCAATACCGGAAATTTCCGCTCACCCTTCAGAGCCTTCAACTTTGAAGCCGTCCATTTCATAACTGTTCCGTATTGCGCAAATCCCCTACCACCGTTCATCAAAGACGCTCATATCGTCCGCCTGTGGCAACGAGCGAAGGATCTCGGAAACCGGCTTGTGTGCCTCGGGCAAAATCAATTCCGGCCGGACATCAGACAAGGGTTGCACGACAAACCGCCGCTCTGTCCAACGCGGATGTGGAACCTCCAAGCCGTCGCTATCGACGATCTGCCCGTTCGCATAGATCATGTCGATATCGATCGGGCGCGGTGCATTGCGATCTTCGGTCCGTTCACGGCCGAGATTTGCCTCTATTTTCCCGATGTAGGAAAGCCAGCTTTCCAGCGGCAATTCGCTTTCGACAATCACAACCGAGTTGAGGTAGGCCATATCCCGGTATTCCGGCTTTACATCCACCGGCGTTGTTTCGTAGATCGGCGACTGGTCGACAAAGTTCGTGCGCGGCGCCGACAACAGCAGGTTTTTCGCCTGCATCAGCAGGCGTTTCCGGTTGTAAAGATTGGAGCCTAGGCTAAAGCCGATTTCCATATCCGATCTCCCCGTCAAACACACGTTCCGCGCCGCCCGTCAGCGTGGTCTTTCCACAAGCGTTATCAATTACCAGATCATGGCCTCCGACGCAATGCACAGAAACCGGTAACTTTACCCAACCGCGCTCGGCAGCCAGCACGGCAACGGCGGCCGCCCCCGTCCCGCAGGCCAGTGTTTCCGCCTCGACCCCGCGCTCATAGGTGCGCAACGACAATGCCCCATTGGCCTCCACCCGGGCAAAGTTGGCATTTGTTCCGTTCGGCTCGAATAGCTTGTGATAGCGCAACGTGCTTCCCGCCTTTGGAAGATCCACCGCCTGCACATTGTCCACCCATGCCACGGCATGCGGGACGCCGGTATTCACGAAATCGACCGGCCATTCAAGATCAACCGGCAAATCAAGCTCCAGATCGGTCGGATCGGTCAGATCAAGACGGATCAAATCGCCGAGAACTTCGGCATGCACAATCCCTGCTCCGGTCTCGATCTTCATGCGGGCCGACACGGCACCGAGATCAAATGCCAACCGTGCAATGCACCGTGCGCCATTACCGCACATCTCCTGCTCGCCGCCATCCGGATTGATAAACCGCATCCGCAGGTCGGCGGTTTCCCCCTCAACTTTGCCCAGGATCGGCGAGGGCTGGAGAAGAATGATCCCGTCGCACCCAATGCCGGTGTGGCGACAGGCAATGCGCTGGATGAACGATTTGTCGTCCATTGGAAACTTCAACGTGCGGTCATCGACCATGATAAAGTCGTTGCCCGCCCCGTGCATCTTGGTGAATGGAATCTTCATCTCATCGTAGACGGAGCCTCTTGCTCCGTTTGCAGGCGGCAAGGCAGGATGCCTGCGGTACGTATCGCCGCCCGCTTGGCGGCCCGTCCTAAGAAGCCGCCTAAAGGTGGAACTACAAACCTCTTCTTTTAGCCAACGAGCGCGAGCAATACCCCGGCGGCGACAGCGGAGCCGATCACACCGGCGACATTCGGGCCCATGGCGTGCATGAGCAGGAAGTTTTGCGGGTTGGCTTCGAGGCCAACCTTGTTGGCCACGCGCGCGGCCATCGGCACAGCGGACACCCCGGCGGAACCAATCAGCGGATTAATCTGATCCTTGCTGAGCTTGTTCATCAGCTTGGCGAGCAATACGCCGGAAGCGGTTCCGATAATGAAGGCGGCGAGTCCCAGCCCGAGAATGCCCAGCGTATCGGCGTTCAGAAACTTGTCGGCGGCCAGCTTGGAGCCAACGGCCAGACCGAGCATGATCGTCACAATATTGATCAGCGAGTTCTGCGCGGTATCGGAAAGACGATCCACCACGCCGCACTCTTTCATCAGGTTGCCGAGCATCAGCATACCGATCAGCGGAGTCGCAGTCGGCAACAACAGGATACAGAGAACCAATACCATGAGCGGGAAGATAATCTTTTCGGTTTTGGTGACGTGGCGCAGCTGCTTCATCACGATGGAGCGCTCTTCCTGGGTGGTCAGCAACTTCATGATCGGCGGCTGGATGATCGGCACGAGCGCCATGTAGGAGTAAGCCGCAACCGCGATGGCCCCTAATAAGTTTGGCGACAGTCGTGACGAAAGGAAAATCGCGGTCGGACCGTCGGCCCCGCCAATAATACCGATGGATGCGGCATCCTGCAGGCTAAAGTCCACCACTCCGCCCGTCGAGTGGCTCATAGCCGAAGCCCCGAGCAGCGCGATGAATATACCAAACTGCGCCGCCGCACCGAGCAGAGCCGTCTTTGGATTGGCCAGCAACGGGCCAAAGTCAGT
>DAOUQA010000256.1 GCA_030625905.1 Kiritimatiellales bacterium
GACGTCGCTGCTGCGCAACGGAAACTCTTCAGGGTTGAAGTAGGGCACGCCGGTGTCGATCGCCACGTCGTCGATCCATGTGCTGATCTTGAGCGAGGTGGTGCGGTTGGCAAAGATGTCCTCTCCAAATTCCATTGAATCGACAATGGCTGCGTAGCGCAAATCGGTGGAATCCATGGGCGGATTAACGGAAAAGTTCATCTGCCGGCTGGCTTGTTGGTTAACCGGAATATCGCCAAAGTCCCATGTCGGCACAAAGAAGTTGCCGTCCTGTTCCTGCTGAGCCTCTTCGTTCCAGCAATACCAGGCATGTTGATCTTCATTTTCGGCAATAATGTAGGGTTGCCTGTCACGATAAGGATGGCCGAAGAATGCGGGAAGCATGCTTGGATCGATAATGGCGAATTCCGCCGTCAGCTTGGTGTCGATCAGCGTGCCGACATAATCTGATTGCGTGGAAAGCGATTCTTCGTGGCTGTTGCCGCCGTCCGCCCAGCTGCCTTCACGCGTTGGTGTATCGTTGTAGATGGTTGCATTAACATCGAATGAACCAATGGGCTGGCCGGGGGTGAACGCACCTCCGTTTATCAAGACAACCTTGCCTATGATCGCGCCAGATTCCTTGGTGCCGCCACCGTGGTCGATGACATTGTCGTAGAACTCGTGCGTGCGGAATTCCTCAATGCCGTCATTGTTGAGGAACCATTGTCCGTTGATTGCCATTGGATCGACCATTGGGCCGGTCAAATTATTGGGTGTGACCGGTGGTTTGGTGATGGGCAGCGAGGGTGCCGCCTGCAGATGGTTGGATACTGCGAAGGTTAGAACTGCGCAAAGCAACGCAGTATGGACGGTTTGTGCTTTCATGGCTTCCTCCCCTTTGCCCGCAGGCATTTTTTAATCCGAATTACATGTACATATACTCCCTTTGTTCCAACGGGGTTCTTTTAACGTCTCCGCCAGCCCTTGTCCATATTATTTCAAAAAAATATTAAGGTTTATAAGGGGATCATTAAATGCATATTAATCAATGAGTTGTGATCATGGAGACGTATGGCAGCACAAAAAAATCCAGAGGATGGAAGATTCCAGCCTCTGGATTGGTTAGACGCCCGTTTTTGGGCCTTTTTGCCGTAGCCGCGATCCACGACCGCGGACGCTAGATAATAATATCGCTCTTTCCGCCGCGCAGTTCGTCGGGGGTGACGATCTTGGAGGCTTGCTCCTTCTGCATCTTGACCATGTCATCCTGCAACTTCTTGACGGCGGCGTTGATGGCCTCCGGAAACTTTTCAACCGCTTCCTCGAGAGTGGCCGCTTCGATCTCGCCGGAGATGGGCAGAGCACCGCCGGGCGTCATGATGTTGGTGGTGGCGGAATAGTTGGCCTGGCGCGCCTCGTCTTCGGTTCCATCGACCTTGATGGGGGTCAGTTTGCGGATGTTGCCGACTTTGAGGTCGGTAATGTGCTCCTCTTTCCAGAGGTTGGATCCGTCGATCCTGATGTTTTCGAGTGTGTTTTCTTCGGACATGGGTTTCCTTCGGTTAACAAGTAATTCGTAATGCTATTGGCGTTCATTCGCGTCTATTAGCGATTAAAATTCAAAGCGCGGACTCTGGCGTGATTTGCGCGGTAGGGCAAGGATTCGTGCGTACTATTTGCCATGTTCCTTCTTGATGGCCTGTTCAAGCTGTTTCAGCTCTTCGAGATCCTGTGCATCAGCCTGTTCGGCCTCGTACTTCTTGCGGCGGGCATCGAAATGCTCGTATTCAGTACGGGCGCGTTCCTCCATCTGCTTGTGGCTGATTCCACCTTTATCTTCAAGCAGGGGCATGTCGTTGCCCGCAAGGATGCGATCCACATTTTCACGCCAGAAATCCATGGTGATATCGATTCGGTTCTTTGCGCGGAGTTCGGCGGTTTCGAGGAAAATGACAACGAGGCGGTTCAGGCTGTCGATCTCATCGTCGGAAAGATAGTTCTTGGCAATGATGATATCCTGTTTCCGAACTTTGGAACCCTTCCAGTTCGTCAGTCCCATGTTGGGTTGTGATGCATCGGCGCGGGCGATGATGATTTCGGAGGCGGTCTGCCGAGTCACGGCAAAAAGCAGCTTGTTTTGCGTTTCGGCGAAAAACATCTGGGTCGTCTTATCGGTCGAATCATAATCGCTGCAAAGGGCGAAGAGGTAGCGTACTTTTTGGTAGAACCGCTTTTCCGAGGCGCGGATATCCCGGATGCGGGCAAGCATTTCGTCGAAATAGTCCGGGCGACCATCGGGATTCTTCAGCCGCTCGTCGTCCATCGTGAAGCCTTTGACAACATATTCGTGCAGATGCCGGTTCGCCCACTGGCGGAACTGCGTACCGCGCACGCTCCGCACCCGGAAGCCGATGGACAGAATCATCGGCAGCGCATAGTGCCGGACGCTGTATTCCTTGCCGTCAGCGGCAGTTGTTAAGAAATCCTTAACAACTGAATTTTCCTGCAACTCCTTTTCTTCGAGGATGTTGGAGGTATGCATGCTGATGTTTGGAGTTGAGGTGGCAAAAAGTTCCGCCAGTTGTGCCTGGCTCAGCCATACGTTGCCGTCGCGGGCATACAGCGCAATGTCCGCCTGCCCGTCCTCCGTCCTGTAGATAATCAAATCCTGCTGTTTCATCTCTCCAATGTAGGATAGAGATTGCTTCTCTTCGGCGCAATCACCTGCCTGTCTGCTGTCG
>DAOUQA010000217.1 GCA_030625905.1 Kiritimatiellales bacterium
ATGAGCTCGGCAGCCCCGGCGAGTCCACGCAGGGTTGCGGCGCGGTTGCCATGCTGGTGTCTACCGAACCGCGGCTGATGGCCATCGATCCGGAGAGCGGCTACTATACCGAGGACGTGATGGATTTCTGGCGGCCAAACTACCGCTCCGAAGCGCTGGTTGATGGAAAATATTCCACCATGGTCTACATTCACGCACTGATTGAGTCGTGGAAGCAATACGCCGAGCGGTCCGGGCGGACATTGGCCGACTTCGACCGTTTCTGCTACCACATCCCATTCACCAAAATGGCCGAAAAGGCGCACCAAAAGCTTTGCCGTAAATTTAAGGTCGAGCTCGACAAGGAGACGTTGCAGGCATTGCTGGAGGAGTCGCTTCGTTATAGCCGGGTCATTGGAAATTGCTACGCGGGTTCCACGTATGCCGGCCTCACCTCATTGCTCGACACCGCCGAAGAGGATCTGGCCGGCAAGCGTATCGGGTTGTATAGCTATGGCTCCGGCTGTGTTGGTGAGTTCTTTAGTGGTGTGGTGCAGCCCGGTTACCGCGCGTTCCTCTATGCGGATCAGCACCGGAATTTGCTGGAAAATCGCACCGAATTAACGTATCAACAATACGAAGACATATTCCATTATGACGTACCGACCGATGGCGGGGAATATGTTTTTCCGCAATACAAGACTGGGCCGTTCCGGTTCTCGGGCATCAGCCAGCACAAGCGCGAATACGAATCACTAGTGGATGGATGAAGGGACTGCAATGAAGGCAGTGGCTCCAGGTAAATTAATTCTCAGCGGCGAGCATGCCGTGGTCTATGGAAAGCCCGCCATTGCCATGGCGGTCGATCGCAGCGCCGTCTTCGAATTGACCCCGCAAGCTGGCAACGAGATTTCCTTCGATCTTCCCGGCGAAGAGAACGGTGGATCGCTTACCATTATGGCTTTGCATGATCTCAAGCGGCGGGTTGAAAAGAAATACCGCGAATTCCTCAATGGCGAAATTGGAATAGGCTACGTGTTGGCGGCACCGGCCGATCTTTTTCGGTTCGCATTTATCCATACTCTGGACGGACTCCATCGCAAGCTCGATTCGGGCATGGTAATGAAGCTGCGCTCCAGCATACCGGTGGGGTGCGGAATGGGTTCGTCCGCCGCTACGGTGCTGAGTGAAATCCGTGCACTTGGCCACTACCTGCGCGTCGACTTCAAGCCCGACTGGTACTACGAATACAGCCTTGAAGCCGAAAAAATGCAGCACGGAAAACCGAGCGGGGTGGATTCCTATATTTCGCTACACGGCGGGTGCGCCTGTTTCCAGCAGGGGGAGGCTCGTTCGGTTTCGTTGCCGAGGATGAAAATGTATATGGTTCAGACCGGCATTCCCGAGTCGACCACCGGCGAGTGTGTCATGGAGGTTGAGCGCAATTTCCGCAACAGCGAAATCTGGAGCGAGTTTGAGGGCGTCACTATCGCCTTCGAGAAAGCCATCTGTACCAACGACGGTCAAAAACTTCGCTGGTTGGTGCGCGAAAACAACCGGCTGCTTTCCGCCATCGGTGTTGTGCCCCGCCAGGTGCAACGGTTTATTGCCGATATTGAAGCATGGGGCGGCTCTGCCAAGGTTTGTGGCGCGGGTTCCGTGGTTGGCGATAAAGGCGGCGTGGTACTCGTCTTCTCCGATACCGAGCCGATCGATCTCTGTGGAAAATACGGTTACACGGTTTCTCCCGTCAGGGGCGATCCGCTTGGAACGCGCATTGTTTAAGTCTTGTGCGGCTTGCTGGTTTGTTGTAGCTTGCCAACCAGTCAAGCGAGGAAATAAAAATGAGCGTCCAGGCCGAAATCATAGATTTCATCAAGCAAAGCCTATTACCGGAAATTTCCGAGCTTAAAGGCGGTCTTGCGGAAATCAAATCCGAACTCACCAACTTCAAGCTGGAGATGCGGGAAGAGCTTGCTGAAATCAAGGCGGAAATTAAAGTGATCAACGGGCGTTTGGATTTGATGGATCAGCGCTTTGACGATGTCGGCAAGCGTTTTGATGGCGTGGGTCAGCGGTTCGAAGGCCTTAGCCAGCGCTTTGATCAGGCACAGGTGCAAATGACGGATATTAAGAACGAGGTGCGTGAAATCCGTTCCTATGTTTGGAGCGGTGGACGTGAAACAGGGCACATGGTTCACGAATCCAAAGCCAAGTATGAAACCGGCGGAAGCAAAACCTGACCCCTCCCCGAGGGTTGTTGCCTCTGCGCCCGGCAGCCTGATGCTACTCGGCGAGCATGCCGTGCTCTACGGCCATCGTGCGCTGGTCTGCGCAATCAACCGGCGGATCACCGTTCGGCTTTCTCCTTCCTCGGATGATTTGGTGGGAATTGGTTCCGATCTTGGAGGCTACCAGGCGCCGTTGGACAATCTGGTCGACCATCCCTCGTTCCGCTTTGTGCTGCAGGCCATTCGCCAGCACCTCGGGCAGTTGCCGTCCGGATTCGAGCTAAAAATCGATTCCGAATTCCCGCCCGACATTGGCTTTGGTTCCTCGGCGGCCGTGACGGTTGCAACACATGCTGCGCTGATGCGCTGGATCAAGAACGAAGCAGCAACAAACCAAGAACTATTCTCCCAATCCTTGGAAACCGTGCACGCGGTGCAGGGCCGGGGCTCGGGAGCCGATCTGGCGGCCAGCGTATTTGGCGGTGTGGTGGGCTATGGCACTGCGCCGGAGTTCCAGCCGCTGGGGATTTCCGTTCCGCTCACCGCCGTCTACTGCGGCTACAAGACCCCGACGCCGGAGGTGATCCTCAAGGTGGAGCAGCTTCGTGCCGAGAATCCTGAAAAGTATGAACGCATCTATTCTGAAATCGACAGTGCTGTCGGGGAGGCCGTTTCCTGCCTCCGGAACCACAACGTTCCAGCCTTTGGAAAAATCCTGAACCGCAATCACCAACTCATGGACGAGATGGGTGTGAATACCCCGGAGCTGCAGGAAATCGTTGCCGCCCTGCAAGCCGACCCCGAAATATTCGGTGCCAAGATTTCCGGGTCGGGCATGGGCGACTGCGCCGTTGGAATCGGCTATGCGGATTTGAAGGGATTGGACTATACTGTCCATCATTTGGAAATTACACCGGCAGGATGCGAATATCAGGAGTGATGTATTTTTGATTTTAGAAGGATGATTTTTGATTTGCGGAATGTTTTGACGGGATAACAAGATAGACGGGATCGAATCCTGTTTATCCGGTCGAAAAACCCTCATCTGTCATAAAAATATACGAAGAGCCATTTAAATTCTAAAATGGAACAATTCTGTGGTGCGGTAAAAGCAGGAACTTAAATGAAATCGACCAACCTAAAGAACCGTCTCTACGAAATCATTTTCGAGGCCGATACCCCGGCTGGAAAGCTGTTCGACGTT
>DAOUQA010000204.1 GCA_030625905.1 Kiritimatiellales bacterium
TGCTACCCTTCGCGACGCGTGCAAAGTCGTCGTAGTGCGGCATGCTCATCATGAAGTTGTATTTCACCAATTTCTTGGTCTTTAGCGAATCATCCGTCGGTGCGAGGCTTCCAAGCGCCGCCGCCAACGCATCGTTGACCGGCTTGGCCATTCCGTCCTCGTAGTCCTTTTGCAGGAAGGCGCGCATGTAGTATTCGGGATTCGAAGCCACCAATTCCCGATCTTTTGCATTATGCAGAATGCGTAGCACGGCCATAAAACCGCGACGGGGAAGCTTCGCCGCCTGTTTGAGTTCGGTGCAGGTGTAGACGACCACTGTGTAGTCCTTGTTTCCGGCCACCTGATGTGTTCCGAGAACTTCCAGTCCATTGTCCGCCAACTTTTGCTTCAAGGCCTCCAGCTCAAGATAGCCCGCCTTGAAATCCGTTGGGGTCGTTTCCGTCCCCAAACAAATCACCCCCAACCTCTTCTCGTGCGGGTTTTCAAACAGAATAATTTAGGGACACCACTGCAAGGGAATCATTCTGTTCTAATTATTCTGTTTGGCTTTTCGTTGCCGGACAATCTCAAAAAGGCAGACGCCGGTGGCGACGGAAACATTCAGGCATTCCACAAAACCAGCCATGGGAATGGAAAGCAGGAAGTCGCAGTTTTCCGTCGTTAACCGCCGCATCCCCTTGGCCTCCGATCCCATCACCAAGGCCAGCGGTCCAGAAAGATCGGTTTCATAAAGATCCTGCGTGCCTTGATGATCCGACGTACCCGCAATCCAGATTCCCCGTTTTTTGAGAGCATCCATGGTACGCACCAAATTCGTTACACGAAAAATGGGGGTGTGCGTGGCACCGCCGCAACTGACGGCGATCGCGGTATCGGTTACCGGGGCCGACTTGTCCTTCGGAATAATCACGGCATCCACTCCGACCCCGTTGGCAGACCGTAGACAGGCCCCCAGATTGTGCGGATCCTGCACACAGTCCAGAATTAGAACCAATGGTTCCTGCACCTGATCCAGTAAATCATCCAGTTCGGATTCCTCCTTGATCAACGCCTTGGTGCCTGATGCGTGTCGATTCATCCGCGACTGGTTGTTGCTCCGCCCAAAGTTGGATCCACGTTTTTGAAATTGTTTTTTTTCGTCAGCCATACTCAGTACCTTAATTTAAGGTTCTTTCCCTAACTCGGCAAAGCCGGAACCAAATAAAAAACTCAACGCAAAGGCGCAGAGAACTCAAAGGATCGCAAAGAGCCTCTGCGAAACTTGGCGCACTCAGCGTCTTTGCGTTGAAAAAATGCTGTGTAAACATGATTGAATCTGGAAAGTAAGGCACTAAAACTGCGGAACTTCGTCGATCCAGCCGCCGCCGAAGACTTCGCCTTCCTTGTAGAACACGGCGGCCTGTCCGGGCGTGAGCGCAAACTGGGGCTCGTCGAAATGGACGACGGCACGGTCGCCGGAAATGCGTACGATGGCAGTGGCGCCGTTGCTGCGGTAGCGCGGGCGCACTTCGCAATGTAGCTCGTCTGCCGGTGCTTCGCCGAGAATCCAATGGACCTTGGCCAGGGTGCATTCGGATTTCATGACCCCGGGGCGCGGCGCAACCTCGACAACATTGTTTTCCTTGTCGAGCCGTGTCACATACATGCGCTCGCCTAGCGCAATGCCAAGCTTGCCGCGCTGCCCGACTGTGAAGCGGTGCAGGCCGTTATGCGTTCCGACCACGTTGCCGGCTTGGTCGCGGATTTCACCCGGTTTGACGACAGAAGGATCACGTTGCTCGACGAAATCGGGAAGCTTTCCCTCCTCCACAAAACACAGATCCTGACTTTCGCCGCGCGGGATGACCGGTAGGCCGCGCCGGTCAGAATAGGCCTTCACTTCTGGTTTGGGCAGATCGGCCAACGGGAAAAGGATGAAGCCCAGCTGTTTCTGGTTGAGGCGGTGGAGGAAGTAGGATTGATCTTTCCGGGGATCCTTGGCGCAGAGCAGGTGGTATTTCCCGTTACGCTCTTCAACGCGTGCATAGTGACCGGTTGTCAAATAGTCGCAATCGAGCTGCATGGCGCGTTCAGCCAGAAAGCCGAATTTAACAAAAACGTTGCAGTGGATGCAGGGCGACGGGGTGCGGCCAGCGGCATATTCCCGCACGAATGGATCGACGATCTTGTCGGTGAAGATTTCCTGCGCATTGACGACATAGTGGCGGATGCCGAGATAGGCGCAAACCTTCCGCGCGCGTTCGACATCCTCCAGCGAACAGCAACGGGAACCGTCTTTCCACATGTGGGCGGTAAGGCCAATGACTTCGTAGCCTTGGTCGACGAGCATTGCGGCCGCGGCGGAGCTGTCGGTTCCCCCGCTCATGCCGACGGCCACGCGACCCTTCGTACTGCCTTGGTCTTGATTCGACATGCGCGGAACATAATTGCGAACCAGGAGGTTGGCAAGCGCAGTTATACCATTTACCAAAACATGCAGGTATACTACCCATGAAGTTTCTGCAAATGGTATTAACCTCAAACTTGAACCCATAAACTTTCAAAGAGGGTTTGGGCGGTAAAGGAAATCGGCCAACTGTTTTTAGTATTTTTTACTAGATGTGCCGCCGGATTTTGTCTATAGATAAGTTTAACGATAAACAACGAGGAGAATTATGGCTACAAATCCTATCGGTAAGAACACAAAAACAATTGGCATCAATATGTCTAAAGAGATTGCGGATGAACTTGAAAAGCGTGCAAACTCCATGCACCTTTCCACCAGCAAGTATTGCAAGGTGATCCTGACGGAATGGCTTAATTCCGGAAAGAAGCTGACCCTGCAAGAAAAGAGATAGCCCTCAGCGCTTCTTTGTATACAAAGGGTTCCATCCGGAACCCTTTTCTTTTTCCTACGATTCGCTCAGACGCTTGGCTTCCTCCTCGACGTGGAAAAGATCGTGGGACTCCTTCAGAATACCGGGGATGCGATCGGCAAAGGGGCTTCCGGCTAGGCACGACCAATCCCGGCCACCCATGTCCGTTGCCTGCTGTCCGGGAAACCAATGGTCGGCATTGCCGAGCAGGTTGTAGCGCATCTTGGCGAATTCGATCAAATCAAGCCCTTTGAAAAAAGTCCACAGGCGCAGGATTTCCTTCACGTTAATGTTGCCGGGCGTTTCGGTGTAGTGCGGCAATCCTTCGTGCCAGCGGCACATCCACTCCGCACCCAGATCGTTTTCCAACGACTGTGAAATCCGCTCCTCGATTTTTCCTGCCATTGGAATCCGTTCGTTCCAATGCTGCGTGACGGCGGCTACGTGCTCGTCGAAGTCCGACGGCTTGGCCACACCAATACTGAGCGTGTGGACTTCGGGACGGGCGAGGCAGTAGAGGTCGTTCCACTGCATGGGTGTGAGCGGATCACAAAGGCGCGCCATTTTCTCCGTGGGATGGTAGAGCATTCCTCCCTTGTCGTTGGGGCTAATAATGAACACGCCCATATCCATCTTCGCCGCCGCCTCGACCATCGGCCAGTGCAACGGGTTATAGATGAAATACCAGTGGAGGTTCACGTAGTCGAACTCGCCCGTCTCGCTGGCTGGCACAACCACTTCCGGCCCCGCATGGGTGGAGAATCCGCAAAATCGCACGCGCCCCTCCTTCTGCAGCTGGCGAATGGCTTCCAGGCATCCGCCCTTCTTCAGGCAGGTTCCGATATGCTCCGGCAGATTGATCCCGTGGATGGAGAGAAAATCGACATATTCAAGCTGCAGGTGGTTCATCGACACCTCGAAGGTTTCGAGAAACTCTGCCGCCGACTCTTTCACGCCAATCTTGGTTTGCACCAACAGCTTGTCGCGGT
>DAOUQA010000088.1 GCA_030625905.1 Kiritimatiellales bacterium
GCCGCGAAGGGCAGGGGGTGCGCGATGCCGTCATCAACGGAAGCCTCATCCGCTTCCGCCCCGTCATCATGACCACGCTCACCACGCTACTCGGACTAATGCCGCTGTTGTTGTCCCGCAGTATCGGCTCCGAAGTCCAGCGACCCCTCGCCGTAGTCGTTGTATTCGGCCTAACCACGTCCACGCTGCTGACGCTCTTCGTCCTGCCTGCGGTCTACAGCCTTTTCGAAAGCCGCAAACCCGAGCAGTTTGAGACCCTGATATCTTAATATTCTCCAGCTAGAACAGCTTTTTGAGGGCGTCCTTGGCTTTGGATTTCACTTCCTCGGCTTCTTCGCTTTGGAGGGCTTTGTCGAGCTCTTCGGTGGCCTGCTCCTTGGCCTGCTCCTTGGCCTTGTCCAACTCGGCGCTGGCGCGGTTGGCGAGTTCTTTCTTTCCGGCGGCGACGAGGGCGTTCTTAATATTGGCGGTAAGCTTGTCGTAGTCAATCTTGACGCGGGGCGAGTCAAGCGAGCCGGCGAGTGTTCCGTCGATATCGAGCTGTTCGATGGAGCTGAAGACTTCGGTGGCGGTTTCGGAGTCCATGCCCATGACGGTCTGGCCCTCCTCGACATCGGCCTTGAGATCGTGGACGGTGACGGTGAACGGGATCTGCAGCTTGTCGATGGAAAAATTGCCGTCGGCTCTGATGTCGGCCTTGCCATCCTTGATCTTAACGGGGAAGGAGTCGCTGGTTTCCACTGCGTCGCCGAGGGGGACGCCTTTGAAGTTCATGGACAGTGCATGCTGTGCATCGGGGGAGTCGAAGCGCAGGACGAGCTTGCCGGTGGGCTTGTTGCTAGCCGCAGGCTTCATGGAGAGGATGGTGGGCTTGCCGTTCAACTCGGGATGGCTGGAAAGCTGCGTTCCCGAAAACAGGTATGGCGGATGGTTTTCGCCAAGTTGGACATTGCGGATTTCCAAACGGCGGATGGTCCAGGTGGGACGGTCCGCAACGAGGTCGGCGGCGGCTTTCAGGTAGCCGAGCGCCTTGGCATCGGCCACGGCGGTTTCCTTGGAGGCCACGGGCTTTTCCCCGTTGGCAATGGCTTCGGCGTTCTCTTTTCGTTTTTGCAGGTATTCGCGGGCCTTGCTTCCATAGCCTTCCCACTTCCTGGCCTTGGCGAGATAGTCGCCAAGCGCCTTTCCATCCTTTTCCGCCTCGGCTTCTTCATCCTTTTCCTCTTCGGCCTTGGCGTAGACCTTGCCCGGTTTGTCGCGCAGCACATCGCGCTTCAGCGTGCTGCCGGCCATGAGTTCAATGACATAGCTCTTGCGCAGAAGATCCTGGATGCTGGTGTCGAGATCCAGGGTTTCGAGTTGTATTAGGTTGTGGGTGGGCTTGTCGGGATCGGTGACCTGTAGGTTTTCAAGCTCCAGCTTGCCGCCCAGCAACGAAAGGTGGGCGTTGCCGATGTTTACTTCAGCGCCGGTTGTCGAAGAGATGGCGGATTGGAGGCCCTTCTTGACGGTCATGTCGAGCAGGAAGAATTCCAGCACGAGGGCGATCAGTACCACGGTGCCGGTGAGGATGAGGCCGGATTTGCGGAACAACGGCGACTGCTTTGGAATCTCGTCATCGAGGGAGAGCTTGCTTTTTCCAAAGGCGAGCCGCAGGAGGATGCGTGCCAATTTATTGCCGAACGTTTTGCCGATGATTTCGTGCTGGTCGGCTTCGAGCATTTTTTTGCGGATCCTGATGACTGCGGCACCTAGGGCCGTTCCGGATATAATGCCGATAACGAGGGCATAGGGAAGACTGCCGACCATGGCATAGACATTGAGATCCATCAGTGCGGCGACGGGTGCGTTGCAGAGCGAGCGGAAGGTTTCTTCCAAACCAATGTTGTGGATAATGAAGTAGCCGGTGTGGAAGGTGACGGGGGCGAGTGCCAAGCAGAGCACCTTGCCGAGTGCCGCGCCGAGCAGGACAAAGGCGACGTTGGCGTTGAGCAACAAGGTAATGAGAATGGCCAGCGCCAGCATCATGTTGATGCCGGGGTTGAAGCCGAGGAGCACTCCGCAGAGCATGCCAAGGACTATTTCTTTCCGGCCCGCGCCACCGCGCAATATTTTTCCGATTTTCCGTACGATCTTGAACACAATCATGTTTTTCTCCTTTGTTTGTCTAGTAAGAGTAATTCCTGCCCTCGTCCCGGTCAATGGGGGATTGGGAATATCGAGCAAGGCTTGAAGTGAGGCGGGAACAGGCATTGCGCAATGTGCGCAACTCGACCTCCGATTATGCACCATACAAAAGCGGAGGCCGTTCGGCTTGACACCTCCGGTTTTGTTTAATACAAAAGCGGACATGAACCCGTTCAAAATAGATGGAATAGTCGATGGGGCTGACTATATGCCCCGTAAAGAGAGCGAAGAATTGCTGAAATACCACAAGGCCGGGCGGAACGTACTCATCCGCGGCCCGCGCCGCACCGGCAAGTCGTCGTTGGTGGTAAATACGTTCCAGAGCGTAAAGTGCCAGTTTATCCGCGTTGATTTCTGGGGCGTGAAGACCGAGGCCAAGGCGGTGGAAAAGATCGCCCGGGCGTTCGAGCCGTTCTGCAAGAAGATGCCGATCCTGAGCGGGTTCAATGTGGCGGGTGTCGGGTTGCAATGGAAAAGCCCGGAGACCCTGTCGAGCGTGGAGGATCTGTTGCGCCTTGCCCCGGATCTGCACAAGAAAAATCCGGTGGTGATCTTTTTCGATGAATTCCAGGCATTGCTTAACCTCCCGGACTCCGATCAGTTTCTCGGGGCTCTGCGATCCGAGATCCAGGCCCAGCCGGAGGTTCAGTATATTTTTGCCGGCAGCAACCAAAACCGGTTGATGGAAATCTTCTATGCCCAGCGGAGCCCCTTCTTTAAGTCGGCGGCGTTGATGGAGGTCGGCAGTCTCGATCACGATACATTCATCCAATGGCTGGAAGCCAAGTTTTCTGATACCGGCCGATCAGTTGATCCGAAGCTGTGGGATGCGATTTTCGAGCTTTCACATTCCATCCCCGGCGATGTGCAGGATGTCTGCTACCACCTCTGGAACGATTCAGAGGAGGGGCGCGAAATAGGCGCGGGGGATTTTGGCGAAACGTTGCAGCGTGTTTTGCACGAGCGGGTGTCGGGCTACGAGGGCATGTGGAACATGCTGACCGACAACCAGCAAAAGATCGCCATGGGGCTGGCGCACTATCGGAGCAATATGTACGCGTCCAACGAATTCCTTCAGCTCTGCGGAACAACCTCCCATGCCTCGGTCAAGCGCGGCATCGAGGCGCTGGAATCCAAGGGCCTGATTTGGATGAGCTCCAAGCACTGGGTCTTTTCCGATCCCTTTTTCGCGCTGTGGATTGCAAATTCGGTTGACTAGTTCTACTTGTCAGATTAACCCAAAAAAGGAGATAAAAACATGTGTACAGAATGCGGAGAATATCCAGCAGGACTCTTGGTATTTCAATTAATACTGATCGTGTTGTCTGTTGTCGGGCTTTGGAAGCTGTTTGCCAAAGCCGGGAAGCCGGGTTGGGCAGCACTCATTCCAATTTACAATACCTGCATGGTTATCGATATGGCCGGGAAGCCCATCTGGTGGGTAATCCTGCTCTTCATCCCATTTGTCAACATTGTGGTTTCCGTGCTGGTGGCGATTGGATTGGCCAAGAAATTCGGGCGCGGCACCGGGACGGCAATTGGCCTGATCTTCCTGCCCTTCATTTTCCTGTTGATCCTTGCCTTCGGCAGTGCCGAATATAAAGCGGTTGAGCAAGGGGCGTGAAAAGTGTGACGAGTGAGGCGTGATTTCCCCTTGACGGGGCGGGAGGGGGGGGCGAAGAAATTTCACGTTTCACGTTTCACGTTTCACGTCCCACGTCCCACGGCTCACTTTTCCGGCAGGGCGGGGCGCACCTTGATGGTTTTCTCGCGCTTGATGGTAACGCTACCAGGTTTGGCACCGCGCGGTTTCCCAACATGCTTCGCCTCGGTGCAACTGACGGGCACGGTTCCGGCATCGCGCGCCTTGGAGTGCCAGGCGGCGATGGCGGCTGCGGCCTTGATCGTGGTGTTGTCGGGTTTTTCGCCGTCGGGATGACGCAGGATGGTGTGGCTGCCGGGCAGGCTGCGGACGTGGAACCAAAGGTCGTTGGCCTTGGCGGTTCTGAGGCTGAGGAGGTCGTTGTCGGCATCGGTCTTGCCGGCGAGAACCTCCCAGCCGCCAGGTAGCTCGTATCTCCAGCAATCGGGCTGGATGTCTTTTGCTCTCATGGGAGGGATTGTTAACCGCAAAAGACACAAAAGACACGAAATATTTTAACCGCAGACCGCCGCAGGCAGAGGTCGCCGCGAAACGACGGCAATGACCAAAGGGAATGGTAATATCGAAAGTACACCTCCCCTCCTTCCTTTTTGTCTAAGGCTGGATCGGTGATTTGTCGAGGGATGAATCCCTCGCGGATTTGTTTCTTTATGCGTTGCGGTCTGGGATAAATAATTTATGGTTTGGATCTCAGAGCACTTCTGCGTCCAATCAATCAACCGACAACCTATTTATGAGACAGGACACTAGAGTCGCACCTCAGAACCCGTTCTATCTGTCGTTGGCATTTAAGTTGAGTCTATCGATCTTTCTGATTACCTCGGTGTTGTTATCGAGCCTCGGCATCTACTACATCAAGAAAGTTGCCGACGAGATCGATCGAAACCTGTATCTACAGGCACAGATTCCGGGGCGGTTGATGAACGAAGGCGCATTGTCTCCCGCACAGGTTCGCGACCGCGAAATGCTCTCGCATCTTGTAGGCGAAGAGGTTCTTCTTGCCGTGCTCATCCAGTCCGATGGCAAGGTTCTCTACAGTACGGATCCGGAAATTGAAGACCTTCGGCTGGAGGAATTCCACCAGCGCGTGGAGGAGCCAAAGGCGGCAGTGACTTCGGAGGGCTCCGCGGTTGTCTACCGCCGTCAGGCGGGAAACGGCTATCTCCATGTTTCAACACCGATTCATTCCGAGGATGGCTGGAGCGGCAACCTGTATATGAAGGTGAGCGCGGACAATGCCGGCCAGAAAAAAACCCAAAGCGCCAGGGACTTTATTGCCGGGTTCTCGCTTTGCATCGTACTTACCACCGCATTTGGTGCATGGCTGATACACTTAATGACCGTTCCGCGACTCGGCGACATTGGCCGGTGCCTCAAGGCGGTCGAGCAGGGCGATCTGGAGGTGCGCGTCGCCTGTGCCAAGTCGCAGGATGAACTGGGCGTGTTGGGGCGGGGAGTAAACCGCATGGTCGGTGAACTGGCGCGGCAACGTGCCGAACAGGAATCTTTGGATGCCGAACTGAAGCTGGCCAAGGAAGATGCCGAAAAAGCCAGCCGTAGCAAAAGTGAATTTCTGGCCAATATGAGCCACGAGATCCGGACCCCCATGAACGGTGTGCTCGGCATGGCGCAGCTTATGGCGGACACCGAACTCCAGCCGGAACAGCGCGAGTATATCGAAACCATCTCCGCCTCCGCCGACAACCTGCTCAAGATCATCAACAACATTCTCGACCTCTCGCGCATCGAAACAGGCAAGTTCCAACTCAGCGTCGAGACCGCCGATATCTGTGCAATGCTCAACGAACTCCACGCCTTCTTCACGCCGTCCGTAAAGGAAAAGGGGCTGGAGCTGAAAGTCGACTGCCCGGAGGATCTCCCGCTTGTCCGTGCCGACGAAGGCAGCTTGCGGCAGGTGCTCATCAATCTCATGGCCAATGCCGTAAAGTTTACGCAGAAAGGCTGCATCCACGTGGCCGTCGAATCCCTGGAACAAACTGGCGGCGAGTGCACGCTAAGCTTTCGTGTCAGCGACACCGGGATCGGGATCTCCAAAGAAGCCCAGAAAATCATCTTTCAGGAATTTACCCAGGTGGACGGTTCGCATACCCGCCAGCACGGTGGCTCCGGCCTCGGCCTTGCGATCTCCAAAAAGATGGTCGAGCAGCTCGGCGGGAGCCTCTGTGTTTCAAGCGAACCCGGGGAAGGAACCGTGTTCGCCTTCAACATAACCGTGGATATGGAGCGGGAGGAGACCGATAGTGCCGATACGTCTAAAAAAGAGATCCAGAAAACCTTCAACTGCAGCGTCCTGCTAGCGGAAGACAATCGGCTGAACCAACGTGTTGTTTGCAAGATGCTCGAAAAAATGGGCTGCTGTGTCGACGTGGCCGAGAACGGCGAGGAGGCACTCAAGCAACTGAAGCTCGCCCTTCCGCCGGAGGAGCGGCCCTCGTACGACATCATCTTCATGGACATCCAAATGCCGGTGCTCGATGGCCTTCAGGCGACCACCATGATCCGCGCCCAGGAGGGCGGGGATCATCGGATTCCCATTGTGGCCATAACCGCCCACGCCATGAAGGGCGACCGCGAAAAATTTATCGAAGCCGGTCTCGATGCCTACCTCTCCAAGCCCATCCGTAGCGAAGAGCTCGCCGCCACCCTCGTGCAATTTTGCTGAGCGTGGTTTCCAATGACCGGAGCCCTTGCAAATACCCGTGTTTCCCGGTATAAAACCCGCTGTTTTAAACGTTCGTAGTCCCGCCTTTAGGCGGAATCCGGCAGCCCGAACCCTGCAAGTGAGACCGTCTAAAGGCGGAACTACAAACCCCTTTTATAGGAAATTAGGTTATGACCATGACTTCGAAGGAAATCCGCCAATCGTTTCTCGACTTTTTTGAATCGAAGCAACACACCATCGTCAAGTCCGGCAGTCTGCTTCCCGATGCGCCGAACCTGTTGTTCACTAACGCGGGCATGAACCAGTTCGTGCCGATCTTCCTCGGCCAGGCCAACTGCCCCTACACGCCGGGTCGCGCCACCGATACCCAGAAATGCATCCGCGCCGGCGGCAAGCACAACGATCTCGAAGACGTCGGTGCCGACACCTACCACCACACCTTTTTCGAAATGCTCGGCAACTGGTCCTTCGGCGACTACTTCAAGGAAGAGGCCATCGACTGGGCATGGGAACTGCTCACCAAGGTCTGGGGCTTCCCCGTGGAGCGCCTCTACGCCACCTACTTCGGCGGCGATGAAAAATCCGAGGCCGACCTCGAAGCCAAGGAAATGTGGCTCAAATACCTTCCCGCCGAACAAGTCATCCCCGGCAATCGCAAAGACAACTTCTGGATGATGGGCGACACCGGCCCCTGCGGTCCCTGCTCCGAACTGCATGTCGACCTCACTCCCGAAGGAAACTGCGGCGCCGGAATGGTCAATGCCGACAGCGCCGACTGCATCGAAATCTGGAACCTCGTCTTCATGCAGTTCAATGCAAAAGCCGACGGCACCTTTGCTCCGCTACCCGCCCAGCACGTTGATACCGGCATGGGCTTCGAGCGCGCCTGCTCGATTATCCAGTGCACCCAGAACTTCACTGATTTTTCCGGGGTCATCTCCAACTACGAAACCGACGTCTTCACTCCCATCTTCCAAGTCCTGGAGGAACTGAGCGGCAAGACATACGGCAGCTCCATGACCGACCCGGCCGATATCGCCTTTCGCGTCATTGCCGACCACATCCGCTGCCTCGCCTTCTCGATTGCCGATGGCATCATTCCGTCCAACGAAGGCCGCGGCTACGTTCTTCGCCGCATTCTGCGCCGCGCTGTCCGCACCGGCCGCATCCTCGGGTTTAAAGCCCCCTTCTTCTACAAGCTCACCAACATCGTTGCCGCCCACTATGGCGATGCCTTCCCGGAGCTACGGGAAAACAAAGATCGCATCGTTAAAACCCTTAAAGCTGAAGAAGACTCCTTCAACCGCACCCTCGACGACGGTCTGCGCATTTTCGACCAGATTATTGCCATCAAAGAACAGGTGCCGCAGAAAGTTGCCGAGATCGCCAGCCGCTTCGAACTACTTGATGCCACTCGCTCATCCGGTGAAGACCGGCTTGAAGCCGCCGCCTTCGGAGCCCTCGGCGATGCCGCGAAACTCTTGCTTTTCAGCATTGAGGCCATCGACCGAAACCTCGCTTGCCGCATCCTCGCGCGCACTGATCTTCAAGAGCTCATCCACGCATCGCAGGAGCTGTTGAAAACACTGGAGACGCCGGAACACAGCGCAGAAGAGGCTCTCGCCAAAGCGGAAGAATTCCGCAAAGGCTTCCTCATTACGGCGGAAATTGCCTGTTCGCTAAAAGGAAAAGTCAACGGGTCGGCCGCCTTTCTGCTCTACGACACCTACGGCTTCCCGCTTGACCTCACCGAGGTGATGGCCCGGGAGAAAAATCTCACCGTCGATATCGACGAATTTGAGCAACTGATGGAAGAGCAGCGAAAACGCGCCCGCGCCGACCACGACAAAAAGAAATCAGTCGTGCTTGTTGAAAACGAAGGGCTCGATGTGAAGCCCACCGAATTCATCGGCTACGACGACCTCGAAGCCGGAGCGCTGGTCGAGGCCATTTCTGTAGCCGAGGGCCAAGACCTCGGTTCGGGCTCAGGAAGCTCAGCTACAAGTGAATACTCCATCATTCTCGACAAAACCCCGTGCTATCCCGAAATGGGCGGGCAAGTCGGCGACACCGGAACGCTGCACGTCATCGCACACGAAGAAACCGTCGGCGAAATGGAAATCCTCGATACCCAGAAGCAGGGCGAGGTTTTTATCCATCGCACCAAGCTTGTAAGCGGTCGCGCACCGAAGCCGGGCGAAAGCGTGTTTGTTGATGTCGATGCCGCCCGCCGCGCCGACATCCAGCGTCATCATACCGCAACGCATCTTTTCCACTGGGCATTGCACGAAATTGTCAGTCGGGATGCCCGCCAGCGTGGATCACTCGTCGCCAACGACCGCATGCGCTTCGACTTTAACTCGCCGGAAAAGCTTTCCGATGAACAAATCGCCGCCATCGAAAAACTGATAAACGACCGCATCGCCGCCAACGAGCCGGTCTACTGGACCGAAGTGCCCTTCGCCGAAGTGCAGAAGCATCCGGCCATCCAGCAGTTCTTTGGCGAAAAATACGGCGATACTGT
>DAOUQA010000122.1 GCA_030625905.1 Kiritimatiellales bacterium
GGCTGCGGCCGTGAAATGCTCCGACGAGTTCAACGCCGATGCCTGCATGCACTGCGGCGTCTGCACCGCCGTCTGCCCGATGGGCTACGAAATCCTGCCCAGGAAGCTCTTCCGCTACGTCCAGGTCGGGCTGGAGGATAAGGTGAAGGAAAACATCACCAGCATCTACTCCTGCCTGCTCTGCGGCATGTGCTCCGAAAACTGCCCCGCCGAGGTCAATATTCCGGAAAACGTCCGCTTTCTGCGCAAATACCTCAACGAAAAAGAATTCAACCTTTCCTAAGGAGCCGCCATGCCATTGCCAACCAAAGATATCCTCGGGATTCTGGCCGACAACCTGAACCAGCGTAAAAGCGTGCTGCCGATGTCGGCCGCCAAAACCACGCGCTGGGCCAAGGGGCTCGACCTTCCAAAGGGTGGAAAAACCATCCTCTACACCGGACACATGTACCAGCTCATCCCCGTCATCGACGCGATGGCCACGCAAATGTCCAAGCTCGAGGATTCCCCCATCACCAAAATGTTCGGCCTCGGCCGCAGCGTCAACAAACTCGTAAACATGACCTTCTTCATGGGGTTGCTGGCTTCGAAAGCCGACCAGCAGGACTACGACCGCATGCTGCGCAACATTGCCGGCCTGCTCAAAAAGGCGGGCGTTGAATTTGGCTACCTCTACGGCGAGGAGCTCTACTCCGGCGCACTCGTCTACGACGAAGGGATCGACGGCTCCTTCGCCAAACATGCCCAGCGCGTCTGCGACCTCTTCAAAAAACATGGTGTAACCAAAGTCATCACCGTCGATCCACACACCACGCACACCCTGCGCACCGCCTATCCGCAATTTGTGGAAGGCTTCGATGTCGAAGTAAAAAGCTATCTCGAAGTGCTCGCAGAAAGTGGAATGGAACCTGCCGCCCAGCTCAGCGACGCGCTGACCCTGCACGACTCCTGCGTCTACGCCCGCAACGAAAACGTGGTCGACCAGCCTCGCGAACTACTTGGCAAGGCCGGGGTGAAAATGAACGAGCCCACCCTCTGCGGCAAGAACACCCACTGTTGCGGCGGACCGCTCGAATCGCTCTTCCCAGCCGAGTCGCACCGCATTGCGGGCAACCGCATCGAACAGCTCAAGGAAGCCGGGGACAACATCACCACCATGTGCCCCATCTGCCTCGTCGGCCTCCGCAAAGCCGCCAAGGGGTCGGTCAAGGTCAACGATATCTCCGACACGCTGGCAAAAGCCTACGGCGTGTAGGATTCATTCCATAAAAGCATCCGGCATTAATCATGGCCGGGATCAATAACAGGAGACGATAATGAGAGAGTGGAAAGCAGTGGATGATATTCTGGATTTTGCTATTGAGAACGAGCAAAACGCGGTCGACTTCTACCGGGAGCTGGCCAAGAAATCCTCAACCCCTGAGGTTGGCAAACTTTTCGAGGAGTACGCAAAGGAAGAAATGGTGCACAAGGCCAATATCGAGGCGGTCAAGGCCGGCCAAAACCTCACGCCGGTTTCAACCAAGGTGCTTGACCTTAAGCTTGGCGACTATCTCGTTGCCGTCGAGCCCACCGCCGATATGGATTACCAGTCCGCCCTGATTCTTGCGATGAAGCGCGAAAAGGCGGCCTTTCGGCTATATACCGCCCTTGCCGCCAAGCTGGAGGACGAAGGGCTGCGCGACCTCTTCCTGCGCCTGGCTCAAGAGGAAGCCAAGCACAAGCTGCACTTCGAAATTGAATACGACGAACATATCCTGACCGAAAATTAGTCCCCGAACCCGCTTTCCCTCCCGCTGGTCAGGTGAAGCGGGGCTACACTGGGAATCAACGCATAGCTCTCCCTTCTGGGTGTAGTAACGTTTCACCTGCTTGTCCGCCGGAGCCTCGGCGAAGGTGGAACCGAAGGGCGGGAAAACGTTTTCACGCAAGAGCCGCTTGCAAAACCCCTTGGTTGTGTGGTGCGCGCTTCCATTCCGATGGAGCGCGCATCGTTCGGGTAGAACACGTTGCGCGGAAAGCGCGCTCCATCGGAATGGAAGCGTGCACTACACCGTTGTGGGTTTGGTCAGAGGTTTTGAAAAAGGCTCGCAAGAAAAGAGTATGCTTTCAGGCACAAAAAAGCCCCGTCGCAATGCGGGGCCTTTGTTCGGTTCCAATGGTTCGATAAGCTCACCACAGGTGACTGGAAGCGATTAGAATTTGTAGGTCACACCCGCCGTTAGCGAATTTTGGTACATGCTGATTGTAGGTCCGCCACCAGTCGCTGTAATTTCATTTTCCAAGGCATGGATATAAGCTAGGTGAGCTGCCCATTTTTCCCATGCGTAGGATGCGCCGCACGCCAAATGAGTTTCCGTGATGGCCGGGAACAGCGCATTGGGGGCTGCGGTATCTTCATCAATGGGTGATTCGCCGTAGGAGATGCCGCCACGCAGAGTCAGCGCATCGCTCACACCCCAAGTAACGCCGGCCTTTACGATGTGCTGGTCTTCCCATCCCCACCCATCACCGAGGGTGTCCAACTTCGACCACCCCAGCCAGCGGTAGTCGAGTACCAGTTCTAGATTATCCAGCACATTAAAAGCCGCTCCAACCGTAAGTTGTTGCGGAAGATTAAGAGATTCACTCAAAATGGAATTAGGCCCCATAGCAGGACCCGTGTAGTCATCAAATTCAGACATGAACTGCTCGGACATGTAGCTACCTCCCAGAGTAAAACGACCCAAATGCTGGTTTACACCGATGATGGCGCCAGCGCCGTATGCCATATCCCAGTCTCCAGCGGATCCCGCCATATCCGTTTTAAACTGCGACAGAACAAAAATCGGCCCCGCACCAATACTAAGGCCACTATCGCCAAACTTATAGGCATAGGTTGCGGTCATCTTGGCAATGGATAACTCCGTCATTTTACCGCCAAGGGGGGTCGTGTTGTCATAGTCCACGCCCATGCCACTAGTGCCGTAGAGACCGAGGCCAAAGAACCCATTCTCTCCTTGGCAGCAACCAAAAGAGGCACTGATGGAAGGAATAACAAATGCAGAATCGTCTTCTTGCTCTGTGCCGAAATCCACCGTGCGCACCGGCGCAAAGTATTGGAACGAGGCATCGACGCCCATGTCCACGTCCGTCAAACCGGCGGGGTTGAGGATGAGCCAGGTGGAATCCTTGGCGGAGACGACGCCGGCTCCGGCGGTTCCCTGCTGGACCGGACCAATACCGATCAGGTTGATGCCTTCCGTGGCGTGGATTTGCATGGCGACAGCCACGAGGGCTACTACAGTTGCTACTAAACGTACTCTCATTCCCTTATACTCCCTTGGTAAATTGCACAGTTTGGCTATATACATGACCCTTTAAATCACGTTTCCCCGTGTACCGCAAGCGGTAATTTTATTCTTTAAAACCTTTAAATATTAATATTTAGATATTCTTATATATCAACTCCCGTGTTCGGGCAGGGGATTGCCAAGGAGGTTTTTCTCTATGAAAATCCGTAAGGAGACGCCATTCGCGCCATGACCCCATAAAAACCTGATTATTTTAATTGGGCTGAATATAAAAATATCATAATGTTTAATGTTTCAGGTTTGGAGGGATACATGGTCGCGAAAGAAAGAGATATTGCAGCGGAAGTATTGAAGGCCATGGCCCACCCCGTCCGGCTGGGCGTGATCGAGGTGCTGGCAAATGGCGAACGCACGGTTACCGAGCTGTACGAAGATCTCGATTGCAGCCAGTCGATGATGTCGCAGCAGCTGAAGATCCTCTGCCAGCAAAAGCTCGTTTCAATCCGCAAGGACGGTACGCAGAAATATTGCAGCCTCGCCAACCGCGACTTCCTGAAGCTGTTCGACTGCATGCACGCCCATCTTCGCCAATTCTTGAACTTCAAGGATTGATCAAACTTGCTTCATACATAAGGAATGAAAACCTTCAGGATGCACCCTCCTGCGCCGGGGGTGGACAAAATCCATTTTATTGGGTCATTTATTGGCAAGATTGGACGGCGCCAACCTATTCATTTAAATTCAAGGAGATATACATATGTGGACCTACGAAACCTCAGTGGATTGGAAAGAAGGAAAAATCGGCGAAGCCAACAGCCGCGGAAAGTCTGGTATTGAGGTGGCCACCCCGCCGGAATTCGGCGGCCCCGAAGGCGTCTGGACTCCCGAGGATCTGCTGACCAGCGCGGTGGAATCGTGCATCATGGCCTCCGCCTTGTTCTTCCTGAACCGCGGGAAGATCCCGTTTCGCTCCTACAGGAGCAAGGCCGCCGGCACCTTGGAAAAAGGTCCGACCGGCCTGGTCTTCTCCCGTATCGCGGTGGAGGTCACCCTCGTGCTGGAAGATCCGTCGCAGGCCGACGCCGCGCACAAGGCGGTGGTGCAGGCCGAAAAAACCTGTCCTCTCTCCAACTCGCTGAGCTGCCCCGTGGAACTTTCGATTAACCTGAGCTAAGCAAGGAATTCTCCCATGCTCTTGAAAATAATTCTCGACAAAATGCTGGAATAACCCCGGAGACAGAAAATGAAAATTCCCACAAAAGACATTACTGTAAGCTTTCCCGGAGGGAAGCGGGTGGATGCGCACTATGGCGAGCGTACCGTCCAGACCGACCAGTCCGTCAAAAACGGCGGCGAAGGCTCCGCGCCCGAGCCCTTCGACCTCTTCTTCGTCTCGATGGCCACCTGCGTCGGCATCTATGTGCTTGAATTCTGCGCCACACGGAACCTCGATACGGAAGGGCTGGGTGTGCGCCTCTATTCCGAGCTCAACCCCGAAGAAAAGCGCTATCCCAAAATCTCCATCGACATCACCCTCCCGCCGGACTTTCCGGGAAAATACCACAAGGCCATCTGGCGAACGGCCAACCTCTGCACCGTGAAAAAGCACATCCTCACCCCGCCGGAATTCACGATTACGTTGGACGGAGTCCCGATCCCTGGGGAATGAATATGTGACGAATGGCGGGTCTGCGGTGTTCCTCCTTCATGAGGCGGAATCAGCCATCGCCAGAGGATCCAACCTCGGCTGTAAACGTTAGGAAGCCAAAAGAAACATCATGTCACTGAGAAAAGTTACGTCACTAACCACGTTGTTGTCGTTCATCCTGCTGATCATCACCAGCGTTGTTCTATATATCACCCCACAGGGGAAAATCGCTTTCTGGGCCAACTGGAACTGCTGGGGGATCAGCAAGGAGGGCTGGTGTGCACTACACACTAACCTCGGTATCCTGTTTCTGGTTGCGGGACTCATTCACACGATCCTCAACTGGAAACCGATTGTGGCCTACATGAAAAACAAGGCCAAAAAACTCAAGGTGTTCACGATCGACTTGAACGCGGCACTGGTCATTACATTATTCATCACCATCTTTACCTTTTTCGAGCTACCACCGATCAGTGGAGTCCAGAACTTTAACCGCAAACTCAAAGAAGCCGCCGCTGAACAATATGGTGAGCCGCCTTATGGCCATGCCGAGTCTTCCTCCCTCAAATCCTTCTGCAGGCGAACGGGTCTCGATCTGGAGGAATCCCTGAAGAAACTTGAAACGGCGGATCTCAAGTCCGCTTCCGCCGAGGCCACGCTGACTGAAATCGCCAAAGCCAACGGCATGACCCCGCAACAGGTGTACGGCACGATCAAGCCCATGCAAGCCAGGGGCGGAAAAACAAAAGGCCCTATGCGGCCCGGTTCGGGATTGGGCCGGAAATCGCTTTCAAACGTCTGCGCTGAATCCGGCCTCGATGTGGTGCCCACCATCGCCCGGCTTAAAGGCCTCGGCATCGAGGCTACAGCAGAATCCACCATGAAGGAAATAGGCGAAAAGAACGATATGACACCCTACAGCGTATTGGAAACCATGCAGCAACTGCATGAATAAACGGGCGCTATTGCAGCTTATTAAATCTTCCCATTACGGGAAGTTTCAGCAAAAAAGCGTTTCTTGATTCCGGTCAAGGAATGCTTTTCCATTTTGGGGCACACTGCGTCTAACAGTTTAAGAAAAGGAGATGATCGTGAAGCGAAAGATTATTGAAATCAACGAAGCCCTCTGCAACGGATGCGGCGACTGCGTGATCGGCTGCGCCGAAGGTGCCCTGCAAATTATCGATGGGAAAGCCAAGGTCGTAAAAGAACAGTTCTGCGACGGCTTCGGCGACTGCGTCGGAACCTGCCCGACCGGCGCACTCAAGATTATCGAGCGCGACGCCGAAGCCTACAATATCGACGCCACTCGCGAACATGTCCTTAGCGCCGGCGGCAAAGAAG
>DAOUQA010000020.1 GCA_030625905.1 Kiritimatiellales bacterium
CGGCGCGGCGAGCGGGACGGAAAGGTTGCGCAGGCAGAATAGCCCATCCCAGTCGCCGCCCTTCATCCTGCGGGCGCCATCCTTGCGCTTCTCCCCGAACAGCGGGCGGTTCTGCGCAAATACCTCGTCGACAAACAATCGGCTGCCCAGCGCGACGCCGTCGTTGAAATAGCGCACATGGCAACGCACCAGCTCGTGCAGCGCCAGTTCGCCGTCCTCGTCGAGCACCTTGCGTACCTGCTCTGGATCGAACCCGCGCTTCTCCCCGGCGCTGAAAAGCAGTCGGCGATATGGGGCGGCCAGGCTGCGCCAGGAACCCTCCTGTCCGTGCATCCGCAGCAGCGCGGCGATCCCTTCGCGCGCGAGTTTCCCGCCTGCCACGGCCTCGGCATAGCTGCAATGCCGGTAGTCGCGCGGATCATCGACCATCCCCGCGCGCACCGGATTGAGTTCGATATAGGCCGCCATGGTCGAAAGGGCAGTGTCCGAATCCTCCACCAGCACGCTCTTGAAGCGCTCCTCCCAAAGGGTTCCGCGCCGCCCCTCGCGCCGGTTGTGCCACTTCGTGAAGCGCTCCTTGAGCTCCTTCACGAAGACCGAAAGGTCGCCCATGCGGCAGATGTACCGCTCCCGCAACTCGTTCAACCAAGTCTCGCTGCCCGTCTTTTGCGCATGTTCGCGCGCCCGGTCGAACTCCTGCGCGATGGCGGCCATCCGCGCCTTCGGGTAGAAGGCGTGCAGCCGTTCCATCAAGGCCTTGTCGTCGAGATCCACCGTTTCCGGCACCTCCACGAGCAGGTGGAAGTGGTTCGACATCAGGCAATAGGCGAGCACCTTCACGCCCGAAAATGCCTCCAGCCTACGCATCGCATTCCGAAAAAACTCCTTTTCCTCCCCGCCGAACACATGCCTCTTGTCCACCACCCGCGACATCACATGATAGTGGTTGGTCTCCCTGCGTCCAATTATCCGTGGTTTTCTCATGCCCGTCTTTTTAATGGATCGGCTATTGTTGTGTCAACAATAATGTGCCTGTCACCATATACGGCTTGTTGCCAAAAATGAGAGGATGCGTGTGCCGGATGACACTCTTCCAAGAAGAGCCCGTTTTTTACGAATATTTCCGTCCAATCCTTGGAGGGGAAGTGGTATAAATCTTTGGGATTGATGTAGGAATTTTGGATTTCCAATGCATGGAAATCAGGGAACCAAGGAATTGTCATGTCGAGTACGATCGGAACACTGTTCAAGGTATCCACTTTTGGGGAATCGCACGGGAAGGCGGTTGGCGCCATCGTGGATGGCTGCCCCGCCAATGTGGAGTTAAGCGAAGCCGATATACAACCGCAGCTCACCCGCCGCCGCCCCGGCCAGAGCGATATGACCACCCCGCGCGACGAGACCGACCTGGTAACCATCCTTTCCGGCGTTGAAAATGGAAAGACTCTCGGAACACCCATTGGTTTGATGGTCAATAATCGCGATCAGCGCCCCGGCGACTATCAGGAAACGAGCAACGTGCCGCGTCCTTCGCACGCCGACTTTACCTATCAAATGAAATACGGCAACCGTGCCGCCAGCGGCGGCGGACGCTCCAGTGCGCGCGAAACCATCGGCCGTGTTGCCGCCGGTGCCATTGCCGAAAAAATCCTCGCCGAACGCTTCGGTGCCAGGATTACCGCTTGGGTCAGTTCCGTCGGTGATATCGACGCACGCGACATGACCGGTGAAGTACCGACCCGTGAACAGATCGATTCCAATATCATCCGCTGCCCCGACGAAGCTGCCGCCGAGAAGATGATCGAGCTGGTGGCCACGACCCGTGACCGCAAGGATTCCGTTGGCGGGGTTTTGACCTGTGTCGCTGAAAATATCCCCGTCGGTCTTGGTGAACCCATTTTCGACAAGTTCGAAGCCGGGCTTGCGCAGGCCATGCTCTCCATTCCAGCGACCAAGGGGTTTGAAATCGGTTCCGGGTTTTCCGGCGCGCGTATGTTTGGGTCGCAACACAACGATCCGTTCGAACTCAAAGCCGATGGTCGGCTGGGTACCACTAGCAACAACAGCGGCGGCGTACAGGGCGGCATTTCCAATGGTGAACCGGTTGTTTTCCGCGTGGCCTTCAAGCCGCCGGCCACGATTGGGCTGGCGCAGGAAACCGCCACGTTCGATGGAGCCTCCTCCGTGTTGGAATCCAAGGGTCGCCACGACCCGTGTGTGGTTCCGCGTGCGATCCCTATTGTTGAAAGCATGACGGCACTGGTGCTGTTGGATCTTGTACTACGCCAAAGCTACCGCAATGTTTAGCCAACGCTTCCCTGTTTGGGATTTTGGAATCTGTGTGGATTTGCGGATTCAGTCTAGATGGAAATAGGTAGAGGATTGAAATGATGTTTCAAGAGGTATTCCAACTTGCCTTTATCGGCCCCGGCGGCCCCGAGATTCTCGTGGTGATGCTGGTGTTGCTCTTGATGTTCGGCGCAAAGGATGCGCCGCGCATCTTCCGCAAGCTGAATGAAATCATCAACCAGATCCGCAATAGCGCCGACGGCTTTAAGCGCGAGGTGCTGTATGGTGACCTCGCCACCGACTCCGTATCCGACGAAGACTACGACTCCGGGCACGACGAAGACCACGACTACAGCGAGGAGCTTGAAGAGCCGGAACCTGAACCGGAAACTTCATCAGACGAGGACGGTGATGCTGGGAAAGCTTAAATTTCTGAAAGGCAGGTTTCGCTACGATGATCGCGAAATGCCGTTCCTTGAGCATCTTGAGGAATTTCGCAAAGCGGCGATTCGCTCTGCTGTTGCTTTGGTGCTTGGTGTGTTGATCTGTCTACCGTTTGCCGATCATCTGATCGCTATCTTGCGTGCCCCGGCCGAACCCTATATCGAAAGAACCACTACAGAGGTTCTACAGGATTCTTCGATGCAATTACGTATCCCGGCGGTTTCGCTAACAGACGAGGCTTTGGTGCAACGGGAGGATGGCGGGGACTACTATCAGGTCGATGCCGAAATTGTGGTTCCACGGACTGAAAAACAGAAATTGGGCGTTATACGCCTCCAGTTTTCCGAGCCGGCCGCCGCCATTAAGATGTGGCTAACCGTTTCATTTTTTGGCGGCCTCTTGCTGAGCTTGCCTGTGCTGGTGTTCATCATCGGTTCGTTCGTGATGCCGGGAGTGCGCGCTGTCGAGCGCAAGGTGCTCACACGCATTTCTGCCTTTTCCGGGGGACTATTCCTTGCGGGCATCGCCATGGGCTACAAAATCACCCTGCCGCTGGCGCTGGGCCTGATGCTCAGGATTGGTGGCAAGCTGGGCGGCGAATCGATCTGGTTCTACAACAAATACATCGCCTTTGCCATCCAGCTGCTACTCGGTTTTGGGATCGCATTCCAACTGCCGGTCGTAATTTTGATCTTGGGCAAGATGGGGCTCGTCAACTCCACGCAACTGCGCGAAAAGCGCCGGCACGTCATCGTTGGCTTGCTGATCCTCGCGATGGTCCTGACGCCTCCCGACATCATGACCCAGCTTCTGATGGCGGCACCATTAATCTTGCTTTACGAGTTCTGTATATGGTTTCTTCACTTTAGCGGAAACCGCGAAACGGCGCCGATAGAAGCGGTGGCGGAGTCGGACGACGGTGAAGGCGGGGAAGTGGAAGATCTAAACAAGGAGTAGGGTTATGCATACATTGGGATTTATTTCGGGGATGCCGGGGCATATGGAAATCATTCTGATCATCTTTATCATTTTGTTGCTCTTTGGCGCAAAGAAGCTGCCGGAGCTGTCCCGCTCGCTGGGCAAGAGTCTTGGCGAATTCAAGAAGGGGCAGAAAGAGGGCGGCGAGCCGGATAAGGAAGAAGACCTTGAAAAGAAGGAAATCGTTTCCTCCGACGTGTCCGCCGAAGCCTCGGCGAAGGCGGAAGAATCTGAAACCTCCGAAGAACTGGAAACCAAAGAGTAGGCCGCAGTTCTTTCACCACGGAGACACGGAGTCACAGGGATTCTTGAATTGTTCCTCCTTGTTTCCGTATCTTGTGGTAAAATGAATTTTCATGAAATGAATGCACTATGAGCGAAAGACCGCACATCGAACTCACCCCGGAAGAGGATCGCGAAAACACCAAGGCGGTGATCGTACATGTCATCCCTTTTGCCATATGGCTTACCCTGATGGTTTGGCTTGGCGATCCCTCGGGCTGGAAATATGCCGCCCGGTCGATTGCCGGGCTTGTACTGTTGCTGGCCTTTCGCCCGTGGCGCTGGTATCCGCGCTTGCAACTGAAAAACATCCCGGCCGCCATCGGGGTAGGGGTTTTGATCTTCTTTGTCTGGATCGGCTTGGAAACCCCGTGGGTGGCTGAAAACGCCCCCGCCGTCACCGAATGGTACGACCGCCTCTTTGTCGACATCACCAAACCCTTCAAGCTGCGCGAACTCCACGACATCGGCAACGGCGTTATGGCGCCCTACGAGGTTATTGCGGAAGGCGAGCACGCCGGCCAGCATGTCTACAGTCCGCAGGTAACCGGCTGGTTTAATTTTTGGCTCCACATGTTCGGCACCTCCGTCGTCATCGCTGTCATCGAAGAGTTCTTCTTCCGCGGGTTTCTCTACCGCTGGATGCTCGGCAGCCCCTTCTTCAAGATCGATTCCGGCAAGCTGCACTGGCCCACGCTGTTGATGATTTCCGTCTTCTTCGGCATAGAGCATTTCGAATGGATGGCCGGGATCATCTGCGGGATCGCCTTCGGTCTACTCTACATCAAAACACAGGATATCTGGGCCGCCATCATCGCCCACGGAACCACCAACTTCCTGCTAGGTCTCTACGTCATTAAATACAACGCCTACCAGTTCTGGTAATCACGTCCCGTAATCGTCCTCCTCTTCCTCGATCCAGATGCTTCCGGGGAGGAGGGAGAATAACCGGCGGGTGTCGTTCAAATCGTTAAACGTTGAATCGCCAAGCTCGTTCAAATCGAAGAAATACGATATTCAACGATTTCAACGTCTTCAACGAAATCCCTCTTTTCCCATTGCTCGTTTGTATCGGCTAGTTGCGGCTGCGCTGCCTTGGGCTTTCCGCCCGCGTTTCCTACCAAAAACCGCTTGCAAAGGATAGGGGGGCGGACTATCTTTTCCATTCTTCAATTCAACGCGGAAAGGTGGCTGAGTGGCTGAAGGCGATGGATTGCTAATCCGTTGTACGACTACCGTTGTACCGGGGGTTCGAATCCCCCCCTTTCCGCCATTTCCCTTGTTTTAAATCAATAACAGCAAGGGTTTTCCCTATTCCAACTCTTGATTCATGAATCTGCCGCCTACATGGACTGCTCCGTAAACCGAACTCATCCGGCAGGCGCTTGATCAACAGCCCCACCCCTCAGCCGAACCCCGCAACGGGCGTCCGTTGAAAAGTAGGCTACCTGCATCGTGTTGCTGGAGGGGAATTTAGACCGCGTCCGCCAGCTCGCACTTTCCCCCCTTACCGAGGGTCTTTTCTGGCCATGCGATTCAGACCGCGGTAGATCCACTATGGCGTAAGGTAAGGTACGTCATGGTTGCGCTCTTCGGTTAAAGGTGGAACAATGCGTTTCGATTGCCGTAGAATGGGGAATGGATATGGACGAAGTAAAATTCAAGGATTGGGGGCTCCCCCTCGAACGCATATTTTTGGTGGCGGGCCCTTGCAGTGCGGAGAGCGAGGCGCAGGTTCTGGAAACGGCGCGAGCCTTGGTTGGACACGGGTTGAGTTTTATGCGCGCCGGAATATGGAAGCCGCGCACCCGGCCGGGCAGCTTTGAGGGCGTGGGCTTGAAAGGTCTGGCATGGATGGATCGTGCCCGCACCGAAACCGGCCTGAAGATCGGTACGGAAGTTGCCGAACCATCGCATGTGGAAGCCTGTCTTGAGTTTGGCTTGGATATCCTTTGGATCGGTGCGCGGACTTCGACCAATCCGTTTTCGGTGCAGGCGATTGCCGATGTGTTGAAGGGAACGGATGTTCCCGTCCTTGTAAAAAATCCGATGACCGCCGATATCGGCCTGTGGATCGGTGCAATCGAGCGGTTGGCCAATGCGGGGCTTACGAAAATCGGCGCGATTCACCGCGGTTTTGGTTCGACGCTGGAGATGCGCTATCGCAATGCGCCGAACTGGAAGATGCCCATTGAACTCAAGCGGCGCCTACCGGATATTCCGATCATCTGCGATCCCAGCCATATTTGCGGAAAGGCTGAACTCATCCACACCATTGCGCAGGAGGCCATGGATCTGCTCTTCGACGGCCTGATGGTTGAGGTGCATCCCGATCCGCCCAGCGCGCTTTCCGATGCCGCACAGCAGCTCACTCCCGGGCAGTTTCTTTCAATGGTTGAATCTCTTGAATTATCCCGCGAAAAAAGTGGTAGCCCCGCTTTCCTGGATCGCCTGAGCGGATTTCGTGAGAGTGTCGACGAACTGGACGGCCGGTTGCTCGAACTACTTGGGCAACGGATGGATATTGTACAGGAAATGGGGCGGCTCAAGGCCGAGCAGGGCGTTTCCACCCTTCAACCGCATCGTTGGCAGGAGATTGTCGATGATCGCGTAAGAAAAGGGGTGGGGTTCGAGCTTTCCGAAGGTTTCGTGCTCCAGCTCATGCAGTCCATCCACGAGGAGGCGATCCGCCGTCAGGAAGCCGATCGTGTTGAGGGTGTGGAGTAGGAGGTTCAGTCTCTAGAAACTCTGCGCGGTTCGGCAATTTGATGGTGGACAGTCCGTGCCATCTTTGCCACCTTCTTGAAACTTTGTAGAAAAGGAGCGAGTGCATGCCGACCAAGAGAAAGTACAACGTCAAGGGAACCAAGGATTTTATCGTGTTGGCGGGAATCTTTTTTTTCCTCTGCCTGTGGGCGGTCAAGGATGCATGGTATCCCTCCCCGAAAGTCCTTGAGAAGCACCCTGAGGAAGTGGCCGTTGCCTTCGAGGTGGCTGGATCGATCGGGCAGTTGCATGTGGCGGAAGGGGATTCGATTGGTGAAGAGCAAGTCCTTGCGGAACTACACCACGCCAAGATTCAAGAAAAATTCGATACCGCCAAGAAGGAATACTCGGACGCTAAGAATCAACACGCCCTCATGGATGAAGCGTTGCGAAACGCGGTGAAAAACGGTGCCTCCAGCGAAGGGATCACCGAACTTAAACAAGGTCGGGTTGATGCGCAGACCGCAATGGATTCCGCTTTGGAAGAGGTGAATGACATACGTGCAAAGCTCGATGCCACCGAATTGCGGGCACCCGGCAAAGGGGTTGTAAAGAAGGTGCTCGTTTCGCTCCATGCCCAGGTCGAGGCGGGCGAAACCGTTATTGCGATCGACCCCAAGGATCATTTCTACCTTTTTAATAAGAGCCTGGCGATTTTCAGTTTCATTGCCTTTTGGGTCTTTCTCGGGATCCATATTCTTGCGCAGTAGCTATTCCGCTAGCTAGTCCGCCAATAATGACGGGATTAGCTTGACCGGTTCCAGTAGCGGATTATTATCCGTGGATTATTTTTGTGCGCTATGCGCAGGATTGTTGAACTGTCTTAAAATCAAGGAGATGTATAAATGACTAAAAGAGATTTGGTGATGCGTATTGCGGATGAAACCGGACTGATCCAGCAGGATGTCCATGCGGTTATCCAGAAAAGTCTCGACTATATTGTGGATGCACTTAATGAAGGCGATACGGTTGAGTTTCGCAACTTTGGGGTATTCGAAGTTCGCGAGCGCAAGCAACGCATTGGCCGCAATCCCAACAAGCCTGAACACGTAGTTACCATCCCTGCGCGCAAAGTGGTGAAATTTAAGCCCGGAAAAATCATGCGCGAAAAAATCACCGGCAGCTAAGCCTGTTTGGCCAAGGCCAAGCCGGAAGCACTGACCCCCGGTTTCTAAATTCTAAACGTTTTAAACATTGAAGATTCGGGGTTGGAATTTGTTTAGGATTTGGAGCTCAAAATTTAGGATTTATTAAAATGGCTTCCAATGAGTTCCAGCCCCTGCAGGGGATGTCCGACATCCATGCACCGGAGATTAATCTTTGGCGCATGATTGAAGAACGCGCCCGCACGTTGTTCAGTTGCTACGGCTATGAAGAGCTGCGGACACCCGTGCTCGAAAAACTCTCTGTCTTTAAACGCTCCATCGGCGACACGACCGACGTGGTGCAGAAGGAGATGTATGCCTTCACGGATCGTGGCGGCCGCGAGCTGGCGCTGTGTCCCGAAGGTACTGCCGGAACAATCCGCCACCTGGCCGGTCGCGGCGAAGAGGGTCTGAACGCCCGCGTGTTCTACATAGCCCCCATGTTCCGTTGCGAGCGCCCGCAGGCGGGGCGCAAACGCCAGTTCCATCAGGTCGGAGTCGAGGCCACTGGCGAGCCAAACCCGCTGGCCGATGCCGAATGCATCGCTCTTCAGCAGCACCTGCTCGAGGCGTGGGGGCTCACCGGTTCGAAAATCCAGATCAGCACCCGCGGCACGTTATCCGATCGCCAGCCCGTCGCCGATGGACTGCGCAAGGCCTTGCAGCCCCACCTGAATGAACTTTGCGAAGATTGCCAGCGGCGCATCGACGAAAACGTCCTGCGCGTGATCGACTGCAAGAACGAAGGCTGCGCAAAGATCGTTGACCGGATTCCCCCGGCCATCGAATTCATGGCTGAAGAGTCGCGGCACTATTTGGATTCAGTCATCCACGCACTGGGGAAAATGGGTATCGAAGTGGAGGTGAATCCAAGGTTGGTGCGCGGGCTGGACTACTATGTCCACACCGTATGGGAAATCACCCACGGTGCGCTCGGCGCACAGAATGCGATTGCCGGCGGCGGGCGCTACGAAATTGCGCTCGGTAAAAAAGCCATTCCGGGGGTTGGGTTTGCCATGGGCATTGAACGTGTCATTACCTCTCTCGAAGCGTGTGGCGTCACGGCTGAACAATTTACACCGAAAGGCGGGGTATGGCTGGTTTCCCTCGGGGAAGAGGCCCTTGCCGAAAACATGAAGCTCGCCCGCGAACTGCGCGAAAAGGGAATTCGCTGTGGCATGGAGCTGGGTCCCAAAAGCATGAAGGCCCAAATGCGCAAGGCCAACCGCGAAGGGGCGGAAAAGGTTATCATTCGCGGCGGGGACGAACTCGCCAAGGGAACCGCCATTGTCAAGGATATGGAAGAGGGCTCGCAGGAAACCCAAAACCTGGCGGATTTGGAGTTTAGATATTTAAAACTAGGATTTTAAAGGAGACGTACCATGCATCGTTACAGAACGCACACATGCGGTGAACTGAGAAAAGAAAACATCGACGAAGCCGTAAGGATTTCTGGATGGGTACACAGTGTCCGCGACCATGGCGGCATCATCTTTATCGACCTGCGCGACCACTATGGCCTGACCCAGATCGTCATCGATCCTTCGCAGCCCTTCCACAAGGGCGTCGAGCACTGGCGCGCTGAGTCCACCATCTGCTTTACCGGCAAGGTGGTCGCCCGCATTCCCGAAGCAGTGAACCCGAAGCTTGCGACCGGCGAGATCGAAATCGTTGCCGAGGAGATGGAAATGCTCGGCGAAGCCAAGGTGCTTCCTTTCCAGGTGGCCAAGGAGGAGGAGTGCAACGAAACGCTGCGCCTCGAATACCGTTTCCTCGACCTGCGCCGCGAAAGCCTGCACAACAACATCATCCTGCGTTCCAAGGTGATTGCCCGCATCCGCGAACTGATGGTCGCCGAAGGTTTCATGGAAATGCAGACGCCGATTCTCACGAGCAGCTCGCCCGAAGGTGCGCGCGACTATCTCGTGCCGAGCCGCGTCCATCCCGGCAAGTTCTATGCCTTGCCGCAGGCACCCCAGCAGTTCAAGCAGCTGCTTATGACCTCCGGCTTCGACCGCTATTTCCAGATCGCCCCGTGCTTCCGCGACGAAGACGCCCGTGCCGACCGCTCGCCGGGCGAGTTTTACCAACTCGACATGGAAATGGCCTTCGCCACCCAGGACGATGTCTTTGAAGTCAACGAACACGTCCTGCATAAAATCTTCACCGAGTTTTCCGACAAGCAGGTCGACGATATTCCGTTCAAGCGCCTGCCTTTCAAGGAAGTGATGGAGAAATACGGCACCGACAAGCCCGACCTGCGCAACCCGCTCATCATGCAGGATGCCACCGAGCTCTTTCGCGATTGCGACTTCAAGGCTTTTGCCGGCGTTGTGGACTCCGGCGGCGTGGTCAAGACCATCGCCGCCAAGGGGTGCGCCGGGAAGTCGCGCAAGTTTTTCGACGACATGGTCAAGTTTGCCCAGTCCGTGGGATCCAAGGGACTCGGCTACCTGCGTTGGAACGACGGCGAAATCCAAAGCCCGATCGCCAAGTTCCTTTCCGAAGAGACCCTCGGACAGCTCAAGGAATTGGGCGGAGTGGGCGATGGCGATGTCATGTTCTTTATCGCCGATAAACTCAAGCCCACCACGGAAATCGGTGCGGCTGTCCGCGACGAGCTAGGCAAGCGCCTCGGACTTATTGACCCCGACGTGTTCAAGTTTTGTTGGATCGTCGACTTCCCGATGTACGAGCTGGACGACGACGGAAAGGTCGAGTTCTCGCACAACCCGTTCTCCATGCCGCAGGGCGGTATGGACGACCTGCTCAACAAGGATCCGCTCGAAATCCTCGCCTTCCAATACGACATTGTCTGCAATGGAACCGAGCTCTCCTCCGGTGCGGTGCGCAACCACAATCCCGAATTGATGATCAAGGCGTTCGGTATTGCGGGCTACGACGAATCTGTTGTCGAAACCAAGTTTCCGGCGCTGCACCGCGCGTTCCAGTATGGTGCGCCGCCGCACGCCGGCATCGCTCCGGGTATCGACCGCATCATCATGCTGCTGGCCGACGAGCCAAACATACGCGAGGTTATTTCCTTCCCGATGAACCAGAAGGCGCAGGATCTGTTGATGAATGCCCCAGGCCACGTCGAACACCACCAGCTCCGCGACCTCCACCTCAAGGTTCATCTTCCCAAGAAGGTTGAAAAGGAGATCGAAGACCAGTCCGAGCCGGAAGGCGGAACTACGGACTGATAAACCGATCGAACTCCTCGATGGCGTAGCGGTCGGTGCAGCCGGCGACATAGTCGCAGACGGTGCGCCAAAGGCCTTCCTTTTCGAGTCGCGCACGCGCCTTGCTTCCCATGGTTTCGGGATGCTCGATATAGTGAAGGAACAGCTTGCGCATCATGGCGGTCGATTTCAGGGTGGCGGCGGTGACACCTTGGTGGAAATACATGTTTTCGAACATGAAGGCGGTGAACTGGTCGAGCACCTTCTTCATGCCGGAACTAAAATCAACGATGCGTTCCGGTGCGGCCATCACCTCGCGTACGCTTCCGGGTTTATGTTTTTCCAGGATCTTGAAGGCGTGGTCGGTGGCATCGACCATCTGTAGTTCGAGCAGGTTGCGGATGGTGGCCCGGACAAACTGGAATTCCGAGAGGTTGGGATAGCGTTCCCGGGTTGCGGCCCCCGCCATGCGCCAGAATTCGGTGGTCTCCAGTTGCCGGAGTGTGACGATGCCCGCTTCAAGGCCATCGTCCACATCGTGTGCATGGTAGGTCATGTCGTCGGCAAGGTCGGCGATTTGCGCCTCCAAAGACTGGAAGGGGCCGATGGGGTGGCCGTCGAGCCCTGCGCCCTCGATGTGCGCCTCGTGTTTGAGTAGCCCGGCGCGCACCTCCCATGAAAGGTTCAAACCCCGAAAGTCGGGGTAGGGCGATTCAATGACCTCGATGCTGCGCAGGCTCTGCAGGTTGTGGTCAAATCCGCCCTCGTTCGTCATCAGGTCGTCGAGCACTTCTTCGCCCACATGGCCGAATGGGCTGTGGCCAATGTCGTGTGCAAGGCAGATGCACTCCGTCAAATCCTCGTTGGCCTTGAGGACGCGTGCGAGCGTGCGACCGACGGCGGACATTTCCATCGTATGCGTCAGGCGCGTGCGGTAGTGGTCGGCCGTGCCGTTCACAAATACCTGCGTCTTGTATTCCAGCCGCCGGAAGCAGCGGCTGTGGAAGATACGGTCGCGGTCGCGAGCGAAGCAGGCTCGCAACGGATGGGGTGCTTCATCGTGTTTGCGCCCGAGGCTGTGTGCGCTCTTGGCGGCATAAGGGGCCAGATGCGCCTCTTCGGCGGTTTCCCAATCTTTTCTCGCGTGCTTCATTAGGAGAGGTACTATAAGGCGTGCTGGGGATGAGTCAAACCGGAAGCTGGAAACCGAGCGGAAAGCCGTGTAGAACATGAAAAAACCACGGAGGTGCAGTTGTTATGATCAGGGACGGCTATAAAGACAAAGTGATAAACCCGCATCAGGTGGGTGGAATCGAGACTTATGTTTGCGACAACGGTGCGGCAAAGGGCTCGCGCGTGGCATGGGTCAATACCGGCTCGGGGCTGCGGTTCAAGGTCGCCGTTGACCGCGGACTTGATATTGTCGATGCCTTCTACAACGACTGCTCGCTTTCGTGGCTGAGCCATAACGGGCCGAGTGCGCCGCGGCCCGATGCGTGCGATGGAATGAAGTGGCTGGCGAATCTTCCCGGCGGCCTGCTGACGACCTGCGGGCTTTCGCATGTGGGTGGACCGGAAGAAGGTTTTGGTTTGCACGATCGCTACAGTAATCTGCCCGCCGAACTTGAAAGCGTGGTGCAACCGTGCATCCGCACCGACGAGTTTGAAATGAGCATCACGGGATTGGTTAAGCAAAGTACGGTGTTTGGCCCCAATCTTGAACTGAAGCGAACCATTTCATGCCGCTTGGGCGAGCCGGTGATCAAGATCCGCGATGTGGTGACCAATGTCGGCAATACGGCTGCACCGCTCATGCTGCTTTATCACTGCAACTTTGGCTGGCCGCTGGTCGACGAAGGAACGCGCATTATTTATGAAGGTTCGTGCGAGCCGCGCGGTAATGACGGGATGAAGGCAGTCTTCAATGATCAGGATGATTATAAAATCTGTCGCACTCCGCTCGATGAACATTTGGGCAACGGCGAGGCGGTTGGATTTATTGATCCGGAAGCAGATGACAGTGGCCTATGCACGGCTGGTTTGTGCAACGACAAGCTGGGCATGGCGGTCTTGCTCAAGTTCAGGAAGGATCAATTGCCCTGCCTGACCAACTGGCAGCACTGGGGGCGCGGTGAATATGTCTGCGGCCTGGAACCCGGAACCAACTTCCCGGTCGGGCAATCGGCGGCGGAAGGGCAGGGAAACCTAACCATGCTCCAGCCTCTGGAGAGCAAGGAATTCGAGCTTGGAATTTCCGTCTTGAGCGGTTCGGAGAATCTTGGAAGCCTGTCGGAAAAATAGCAGGAGGATTTCCAATGTACGAAAAAACGATTTCACGGAAGACGGTGTTCGAGGGGCGCATTCTGGATGTGGATGTGCTGGAGGTGGAGTTGGAAAACGGAAAGCGGTCGGTGCGCGAGATTGTGCAGCACGGCGTGGCAGTGGCCATTATTCCGCATCTGCCCGACGGGCGCTTCGTCTTTATTCGCCAGTTCCGCAAGGCCATGGAGCGAATCTGCTTCGAGGTGGTGGCCGGCAACTGCGATCCCGGCGAACCGGAGGAGGTCTCCGCCGCGCGTGAACTGCAGGAGGAGACCGGCTATGTCGCCCAATCGCTGGAACTGCTCGGTCCGATCTTTCCAAGCGTTGGATACTGCACCGAACGCATCGATGTTTTCCTTGCCAAGGTTTCCGAACAGGGCGCAACCGCGTTCGACGAAGATGAACACATTGAACCCATCATCCTCACCGAAGCCGAGATGGACGAAATGATCCGCAACGGCGAGATCGAAGACGCCAAGACCCTTGCCGCCTGGATGCTCTACAAAGCCAAGAAAGGCTGATGCCTAGCCAATACAATCCCGAAATCCACCATCGCCGGTCGATTCGGCTAAAGGGGCACGATTATGCCGTAGGCGGGTTGTATTTCATCACGATTTGTGCGCATCACGATGCCGGGAATATCTTTGCGCCGCCGGATGTTCGGGAAATGGTGGGGCATGAATATATTGCGGGCGTGAAATCTGGAAAATGGCCACGGTTCCCCGGCAAAATCTGGCACCGCAATTATTATGAATGCATCGTGCGCAATCCAGAAGCCGAAAGAAAAATCGGCGAATATATCCGGATGAATCCATGGAAGTGCATTTCACATTTCGGCAATGGTATGCGTGGCATTGGGAATCCAGCCTTGCTGAACTGCCCGAAGATCGGGGTTTTATGCAGTCGCAAGGTGCCGCCGGGGTGCAACCTGGAGCCGCCGGAGTCGGAGGATGTGTTTATCGGCGGGTTCCACTCGCCGCCCGAAAAGCAGAGTCTCGACCGATTACTGGCGCGGGGCGACCGAATTATCTGCTGCCCGGCATGGGGGTTGAAGGGGATACATGTTCCCGAAAAGTGGCTCCCCGCGCTGGACTCGAACCGCATACTCATCCTCGAAATGAAAAATCCCGCCGGCAATTTGGTTGCCGCAGCGGAGCGCAACATGTTTGTAATGCAGTCGGCGGATCAATTATGGGTTCCGCACGCAACGCCCGGCGGCATGTTGACCCGGTTGTTGGATGCGAAAAGCCGCAGAGCAAGGTGATCCAGACGCCCAGTATAAGATGGGAATTTTCTATGTTCTTGGTAATAGGGGTCGAAGCCAACATGCCAAATGCTTTGGAGTCCTATCAAAAGTCTGCGGAAGGCGGATATGCGCTAGCGCAACATATATGGTGCCGCAAATCTGCCGAACAGGGCTATGAACGCGCTCAAAAATATTTAGACTCGCTTCCATAGAAGACAAGTTGTCGTTTGGAAATTTCCCGCATCTCGCATCCCGCATCCCGTATCCCGTATCCCGGACCATGCTTGGCATTGACATCATTCCAGCTTTCAAATAAACACATCAACTCTGATTTCGAGACGAAAAACCATTGGAAAAACATCATGAGTGAAAAAGCAAAAATCATTTACACGATCACAGACGAGGCACCGGCCCTTGCGACACTGTCACTGCTTCCCATTATTGAGGCCTACACCGGCGCGGCAGGTGTGGTGGTTGAAACACGCGATATCTCCCTTGCGGGCCGTATCCTTGCGCACTTCCCGGATGCCTTGACCGAAGAGCAGCGCGTTGGTGATGCACTGGCCGAACTGGGCGAACTGGCCATGACTCCGGAAGCCAACATTATTAAGCTGCCAAATATTTCCGCCTCCGCCCCCCAGATAAAGGCCGCCATCGCCGAGTTGCAGTCGAAAGGCTTCAAGCTACCCGACTATCCGGAGGAGCCTGCAACCGACGAGGAAAAGGCCATTCAGGAACGCTACGACAAGGTTAAGGGCAGTGCAGTGAACCCCGTGCTCCGCGAAGGCAACTCCGACCGCCGCGCCGCCGCTGCCGTTAAGCAATATGCCAAGCACCACCCGCACCCCATGGGAGCCTGGTCAGCCGATTCCAAGTCCGTGGTGTCCAGCATGTCGGACAACGATTTTTTCGGAAACGAAAAATCCGTTACGGTTCCGGAAGCGACGACTATGAAGCTCGAACTCGTTGCCGCCGACGGTGGCACGGCGGTTCTCAAGGACGGTCTTGCGCTTCAGGCGGGCGAGGTTCTCGACGGCACCTTCATGAGCGTCAAGGCGTTGGAGGAATTCCTTGCGGAACAGGTTGTCGCGACCAAGGAGGCAGGTACGCTCTTTTCCCTGCATATGAAGGCGACCATGATGAAGGTTTCCGACCCGATCATCTTTGGCCATTGCGTCAAGGTCTTCTACAGGAATGTCTTTGAAAAGCATGCCGACACGATCGCCGAGCTTGGCGTCGATGTGAACAACGGACTGGGCGACCTGTATGCCAAGATTGGAAACCTGCCAGCCGATAAAAAGGCGGAGATCGAGGCCGACATCGTCACCGTCTATGAATCCGCTCCGGAC
>DAOUQA010000181.1 GCA_030625905.1 Kiritimatiellales bacterium
GTAGGGATATAACAGAAAAAGCGATGGAAGCTTTGGAGTGTCTTCGTCGGGCAGTGCATGACGAGTTTGTGAAAAAAGCAAAACTCGGGCAGGATGTAATAGTCGCGCGCAATGGCAAACCATGCAAAATATCGGCCGTGGAGGCTTTGCGAGAGATCGATCCAAACCATGAAGTGTTACGCAATACGGAGTACGAACAATGAAACTCATCTACGAAAAATCATCGCCGGGGCGGCCGGGCGTGCAAATGTCCTCGATTAGCATTTCGCCGACGGAAGAGATTCCTGAAAAGTATCTGCGGAGCCAGCCGGCGGAATTACCGGAGGTTTCGGAGGCGGAGGTGGTGCGCCACTTCACGGCGCTTTCGCGCCTGAACTTTTCGGTTGATACCCACTTCTATCCGCTGGGCTCATGCACCATGAAATACAACCCGAAGGGGTGCGAGGCGGCTGCCAACCTGCCGGAGCTGACGGGCGTGCATCCGCTCTGGCCGCAACTGCGGGGCGGGGGATTGCTTACGCAGGGGTCGCTAGCGATTCTCTACAACACGGAGCGGTTGCTTTCCGAAATGACCGGTTTCGACGAATTCACGCTCCAGCCGATGGCGGGCGCGCACGGCGAGCTGACGGGCGTGATGATGATGGCGGCCTACCACAAGGATTGCGGAAACGAGAAGGATCACATCATTATTCCCGACTCGGCGCACGGAACGAATCCGGCCAGCGCGCAGATCGGCGGCTATAAGGTGGTCACTGTGTCTTCCGACGAAAACGGAACGATGGATTTCGACCTGTTCATGGAGGTGTTGAGCAAAAAAACGGCGGGTGTAATGCTGACGAGCCCGAATACGCTGGGCGTGTTCAACCCGCGCATCAAGGAAATTTGCGACGCTGTGCATGAGGTCGGTGGGCTGATGTATTACGACGGCGCCAACTTTAATGCCATCATGGGCCGCTACAAGCCGGGCGACATGGGCTTCGATATCTGCCACCTGAACCTGCACAAGTCGTTCGCCACGCCGCATGGCGGCGGCGGGCCGGGCGCGGGACCGGTCGGCGTAGTGGAAAAGCTGCGACCGTACTTGCCAATCTCGCGCGTCGCGAAGACGAAGGATGGCACCTACACGCTCAACTATGACGAACCCCAAAGCATCGGCTACATCGCTCCGTTCTATGGCAACTTCGGTATCATTGCCCGAGCCTATGCCTATATCCTGTCGCTCGGTCGTAACGGTATGCTGGGAACCAGCAACCGCGCGGTGCTCAACGCCAACTATCTGCAGGAAAAACTGCGCCCGCTCTTTGGCGAGGAATACAAGGGGCGCTGCATGCACGAGTTTGTCTATTCCGGTAAATGTTTTACCCAATTCGGCGTTCACACGCTGGATATTGCCAAGGGCATGATCGACCGCGGCATCCACCCGCCAACGGTCTATTTCCCACTCAACGTGCCCGAGGCGATCATGATTGAACCAACCGAAAGCGAAGATCGCGACACGCTTGATAACTTCGTGGCGGTAATGGAGGAACTGGTGGAGCTGGCCAAGACCGAACCCGAAAAACTGCGCGAAGCACCGGTCACTACGCCAGTCGGGCGGTTGGACGAAGTGAAGGCTGCGCGCGACATGCGGTTAAGTTATACGTGACAAATACGCCTTTTTTTGTAATATTTTGAACAGTATCCGGCTCGATGGGTCATTAAATACAACAATTGGTTAAACTAAAAGGAGACCATGGCATGAAAAGAATGATGAGTATTGCGGCAATTGCCTTGTTTGTAGCGGGTTCTTCCGCTTTTGCGTGTGACACCTGCGGATGCAGGGCGAAGAAAGCCGACGGCAAAAAGCCAGCCTGTTGCGCAGCTAAGGAGAATAAAGCCTGCGTAGCTAAAGGCGATAAGGCTTCTTGCGCCAAGAAAGATGCGAAAAAATGTGGTGCGGATTGTGCCAAGCCGTGCTGCGCACCGAAAGTTGAAGACAAGAAATAATTCTCGTTTCGGATTTTAAGTTACAAAAAGCCTCTCCATCCGGAGGGGCTTTTTACGGCATTAATAGTTTCATCAACAAGCTGTCGCTTGCCCTTGGCTCCGTGGTCGCGGCATTGGCACTGTCGCGGGCCGGGTTCCGCGGCGGCGAGGCGCAATCGGCGATCCTGATGTTCAGGATCACCTATCTCCTTTAAAGGTTCCATTTTTTACAAGACCGGTTTTTTTTCGGGGCAACGCGCGGGTTCCAAATTTTCCAGAATTACGCGTGTTGCGCTTTCCATATTTTGAATACGTGGTATTCTCCACCCCGACTTTGGGAAATATAGGGAAGCTTAAATGACTACAACGCATAAATTAATCAATCAGCTGATCCAGCTCCAGGAACTAGTCGTAGCGGATATGCAGAAAAAGGCAGCCATGCCGAGAGCCCGGCTCGACGAGCTTGAAAAATCGATTGTGTTATTGGGGTCGGATCTGCCCCAGCAGGTGAGGTCGCACTTCAATCGCTTGCTGGTAAAACACCCGGAAGCCATCGTTCCGGTATCCAGCGGAATTTGCGCAGGTTGCGGCATGGCGCTGACGAAGAGTCTGGTGCAAAGCGTACACAAGGCCGAACAGATGAATCGTTGCCCGAACTGTGCGCGGTTCCTCTATTATCCCGAGCAGCTCATCGAGCGCGAGCGTACCAGCCGCGTCTATGGCGAGACCCGCAAGACCGGCATCGGCCGCTTTACTTCGCCGGAACTGATGATGGTGTCCCTTAAAGGTTCCACCTCCGAAGAAGTATTGGGCGAAATGTGTGCTCGCATAGCCGAGGAGGGTTTTGTGGAGGACGATAAGCACTTGCTCGACCTTGCGCTGCAGCGCGAAGCCATCGTGAGCACGGCGGTCGATAATGGGTTGGCGTTTCCGCACGTTCGTGGTGTCGAAGGTGGCGGGCTGTCCATCGCGGTCGGCATCCATCGGAAAGGCATCAAGTTTGGCGGCCCCGGCCGTACGCTGAGCCGCATCTTTTTCTTTGCGGTGATTCCGACGGCCACCAGCGCCTTCTATCTGAAACTGCTCTCCGGCCTGTCGCGCACCTTCCGCGAAAAGGAGCCGCGCGAGGCCCTGCTGGCCGCCAAAACGGAAGACGATCTTTGGAAGGCGTTGATCAAGACAACTAAGAAAATGATCAAATAGCGGTCGGGTTGTTTTGACAGAATAATTAAGGACAGAATGATTTTTTCTGCTATTGGAATGGGATCATTCTGTCCTTAATTATTCTGCAAAATCTTCGCGGGGATGCTTGGGGCCATGGTTTCCATATACGACATTGATGGAGTGGAGGAGCTTCGCCGCCGCAACGCGGTGCAACCGCACCGAATAAAGTTGTTCCGCAATGCGCTGTTCAAGAAGTCCAAGGGATGGAACGAGGTGTTGGCGACGCTACCTAAAAACGCCGGTGCCGATTTTGATCGAAGCATCGGGTTCGAATGCCTAGAAATGACCGAGCGGCACGATTCGGAGATCGACGGCGCGAGCAAGCTGGTGTTCCAAACCGCTGATGGCCATTTGATTGAGAGCGTGGTTCTGCGCCCTGCGACGGGGCGGACATCGCTCTGCATTTCCTCACAGGTGGGCTGTATATGCCAGTGTGGTTTTTGCGCAACGGGGCAGATGGGGTTTGCGCGTAATTTGACAAGGGATGAACTCCTCGATCAGGTGACACAGGCTCGTCGGATCGTGAAGCCGGAGGGGCGAGCGATCCGTAATGTGGTGTTCATGGGTATGGGCGAGCCGTTGCTGAATCTCGACCCCCTTTTTCAGTCGTTGGAATTTCTACGTGCTGCACCGTTCTTTAACTACGCCGGTTCGCGGTTAATGGTTTCGACGGTCGGTATCCCGCACGCGATGGAGCGGTTTTCGGAACGATTCCCGGAGGTACAATTGGCACTCAGCCTGCACAGTGCCCGGCAGGAGGTGCGTGAAAAGCTGATGCCCCAGGCACGGAAGTACACACTCGATATGCTGCATGAGTCACTGCTCGAAGCGTCCCGCAACGGAAAAGTGATGATCGAATATCTAATGCTCGCCGGTGTGAATGACGGTGATGCGGACTTCCGGGCATTGGAAAACTATTTGCGCGACATCCCGGTGCATATCAATATAATTCCGTTTAACGAATACGATGGTTGCAACCTGCGTGGAACACCGAAGGAAGAGCGAGTCGTTTTCGCAGACCGCCTGAAGGCGGCGGGATTCGATGTAACCTTGCGTTACTCGCTCGGCGCGGACATCGCCGCCGCCTG
>DAOUQA010000073.1 GCA_030625905.1 Kiritimatiellales bacterium
CGCACATGGCCGTGAACTGCAGCGCGGCGGATTTCCACAACAGATGAAGCAATCCGCGCAGGTTTCGATGGCTGGCCAGCTCGGGTACATAGCGCACCAGAGCCGAACCCAGCCCCAGCCCGCATAGAACGAGCAGATAGCCGGAAATGTTGGTCATAATGCTGTAGATGCCGAACTTTTCCTTGCCGAGGCCGTTGACGATGAGCACGCTTACACCGAAGTAGACAAAGAAAAGAAGCAGCTTGGCCAGCACCATCCACGGAACGCCGCTGACGGCTTCGCGCGAAAAGAATCCCCCACCTCCGTGGTGCAGTTGCTCATGTTGGGAATGAACGGGCATGATTTTCTGGTGCCTAGTGTCTGGTTCCCTAGTGCCTAGGGCCTAGTGCACGTTCGATCCGCCGCGAAATGGAGGGGTGGCTGTGCAATAGAATCTCCGCCCATGCAGCCGGATCCTTGTTGGAGAGGTTTTGGTCGGCCAGCTTTTCGAAAGCCGAAACCAGCGCATCGGCCGAGTCCATCTTTCCGATGGCGTAGGCATCGGCCTCAAACTCCCGGTGCCGCGAGTGCAGGTTGGCAATCGGCATCGAGACGAGTGAAAAAATGAACAGGCTGAAGATGAAGAGCGGAGCCGCGCCAATATCGTAGATGTTGGCGAAACCGAGCAGTCCGGAAAGCCCGGTCAGGCAGAGGTGCGAAACATAGAACCCGATGAGAGCCAGCACCGAGCTGGTAGCCATCAGGCGAAGCGTGTCGCGGTTCTTGTAGTGCCCGACTTCGTGCGCAAGGATCGCGAGGATCTCCTTCTGCGAGTAGCCCGAGAGCAGCGTGTCGCTCAGAACGATGCGCTTGGTGCGGCCGATTCCGGCAAAGGCGGCGTTCGCGGTCTTCGTCTTGGCCTCCAGCCCCCATTTGAAGATACCGACCACCTTAATGCCCGCCTCCTCCATCATCGCCCGAACAGCCTGGGTGAGGTCTCCCTCCTCGAGTGGCTCGAATTTATGGAAGAGCGGCATGATGACCACCGGGGCAAGCGTGGAGATCACCACGGCGAAGAGGATGTAGAAAACGGTGGCAAAGAGCCACCACCAGTTGGGCATCCAGCGCAACAGGGCGTAGATTACCGAAAACAGCACGGTGGCCAGCACGAGGTCGATCAGTAGCGACTTGGTAAAATCAGCGAACCAGTCCCCGAAAGTTTCGTTTGAAAGTTCGTAGTGGTGCTCCAGCACATGGCCGCTGTAGTAGGAGAGCGGAAACATGCAGGCGGCAAACCCGAATACGGCGACAGCCGTGTAGACCGCGTTGGTGACGTACCACAGGCTTTCGCCGAAACGCGCGGCCAGACCGTTGGCCAGCACGGTGGATGCGCCGGTAAACTGGAACGCCGACAGTAAGGCAATCACAAACAGCACTTGTAAAATAAAGAGGCGGTTATGGATGACATCATATTCCTTTGCCAGGGCCTCGCGAGAATCTTGGGTGCGTTCATCCATAGTTCTATAACTCGATCGAGTAGCCGACCAGCGTCAGCAGGCGATCCAGTTCATCGTTGTCGTGAAAATCAACCTCCAGCGATCCTTTCACCTTGCGACCGTTGGTTAGCGTTTTTGAAGGATTGATGCGCACGCTGGTGCCGAAATACTGATGGAGTTCGTCGGAAAGCGTGTGTAGATAGTCGCTCGGCAAATCCGCCTTTTCGGCGCGCGGCTTCTTGGGCGGCTGGCCGAGTTTTTTGACCATTTTTTCCAAGACCCGGACGGAAAGCCCTTCCTTGATGGCGCGCCTGGCAAGCAGTTCCATCTCCTTGTGGCTGTCGATCGACAGCAGTACCTTGGCATGGCCGACGGACAACAGATCCTCGACCACATGCTTTCGGATGCCGTCGGGCAGATCCAGCAGGCGCAGGCTGTTGGCCACCGAGGCACGCGCCTTACCAACCTGCTCGGCCACCTTTTCCTGCGTCAGGTTGAATTTTTTCTGGAGCAACGCGTAGCCCTCGGCCTCCTCGATCGCATTGAGATCTTCGCGCTGGAGGTTTTCGATCAGCGCGATTTCCAGCACCTTTTCGTCACTGGCTTCGACAACGATTATAGGAATTTTTTTAAGTGGCACGGCCTGTGCGGCCCGCAGGCGGCGCTCCCCTGCAATCAGTTCGAACTTGGTGCCGATCTCGCGCACCAGCAGCGGTTGGAGCACGCCATGCACCTTGATGGAATCCACCAGCTCCGAGAGGGCTTCCGCCCCGAAGTTGCTGCGCGGTTGCCACGGACTGGCGACCACTTTGTTCACCGGAACCTCGCGTACGCCGCCCGCCGCATCCCCGGTGGCGGCCTTGGGGGTGGATGGCTTTGCCGTGGCCTGCTTTTTCGCCGTTGTTCCGTCTTTGATCAGCGCGTCGAGCCCGCGCCCCAATCCAATATGCTTTCCAGCCATAGCTGCTCCTGTTGGTCAAATTGCTGTGACGGAGCATCTTCCCTGCAAACCCCGAAAAATAAAAGGCAAAACTTTCCAGCCGCTGGAACTTAATCAAGCCGCATGCATGCACGGGACAGTTGCAGGGACAATGGCACCCCCTTTGCCTTTTCGACCCGGAAACTACTTCAAGTGGGTTTTTTTACCTTTGCCGATGGAGTAGACCTCGAAGCCGATATCAAACAAAGCCTGATGGTCGAGCATGTTCCGGCCATCGAAGAGGAAGGCGGGCTTCTGCATCGAATCGAAGATACGCTGGTAGTCGAGCTCCTTGTACTGCTTCCAGTCGGTGAGCACGGCAACGGCGTGCGCGCCTTCGGCGGCCTTGCAGGGGTCGACCTCAAACTCGATTTCATCGGCGAGTTCCGGCATCTCAAGCTTGGCGTGCTCCATGGCCTGGGGGTCAGAAACGACAAGGGTGGCGTGCTCGGCCGCCAGCTCGCGGCAGACTTTGATGGCCGGACTTTCGCGAGTATCGCCAGTGTCGGCCTTGAAGGCAAAGCCAAAGATGGCGATGCGCTTGCCGGCAATGGTGTTGAACATGCTGTGGAGCATGGTCTTAACGAAGCGGCTTTCCTGATATTCGTTCATGGCGACCACCTGCCGCCAATAGTCGGCCGGGGCCTGCAGGCCATAGCTTTCGCAGAGGTAGACCAAATTGAGGATATCCTTTTTAAAGCACGAACCGCCAAAGCCAATGCTGGCCTTGAGGAACTTGGGGCCGATACGGCTATCGGTTCCGATGGCGTGCGCCACTTCGCCAATGTCGGCCTCGGTGGCTTCGCACAACGCGGAGATGGCGTTGATGGAGCTGACCCGTTGTGCAAGGAAGGCGTTGGCCGTGAGCTTGGAGAGTTCGGCCGACCAGACGTTGGCCGTCAGGATGCGTTCGCGCGGAATCCACGTGGCATAAATATCGACCAGCGTCTGAAGTGCCTTTTGCCCGCTGGGGGTTTCGTGCCCACCAATCAATACGCGGTCGGGATTTTCGAGGTCGGCAATCGCGGTGCCTTCGGCAAGGAATTCGGGATTGGATAGCACTTCGAAATGTACATCGGTCTGCCCGCTGTGCAATACGCGCTCCATCGCCTCGGCGGTACGGACCGGGAGCGTGCTCTTTTCGACAATAATCTTGTCGGAGGTGGAAACCTCCTTGATGCGCCGTGCGCAGAGTTCCCAATATTGCAGGTCGGAGGCACAGCCCGCGCCCGCACCAAAGGTTTTGGTGGGGGTATTAACGCTCACAAACACGATCTCGGCATCGCGGATGCCCTGATCGACATCGGTGGAGAAAAAGAGATTGCGGCCAAGCGCCTCCTTGACGACCTCGTCGAGACCGGGCTCGTAGATCGGCAGGTCGTCGGTCTGCCACGCGGCAATGCGCTTTTCATTGATGTCGACCACCGTGACCTGTACGTCCGGGCATTGCTTGGCAATCATCGCCATGGTGGGTCCGCCGACATAGCCGGCACCGATGCAACAGATTTTCGTCATTCGTTTTCTCCGTTAAATTCCAAGATTGCTTAGCGCCGTCTTTCTTCTTTTGATGTCGAAAGGGTGCATCTTGGTTAAATCTCCGGCCTACCGCCAGTTTTAATCTTGTGAAATCCGGCTGTGGATTTCCCGCAACCACGCCACACGTTAAAGGCCATCCGCTTCCGGACAGAAATCACATAGCATCGCACTCTTCAAGGTCGACCCTAAAACAGGCCCTATCGAATATACAGGAACCAAACTCCCCTTCGAGGGCGGCCCCATCTGCATCGAGTTTCTGGACTAATGCCGCACGGCCACCTATAGTGCCTCCATGAATCTCGTCTACAATGCATCGGCCGGAACCGGGAAGACTTTCCAGATCACCCAGCTCTACGAACAACTGGTGCTCGAAGACGGCATCGACCCACGCAATATCCTGCTGATGACCTTCACCGACAACGCCGCCGCCGAACTGCGCATGCGCGTGACCCACCGCCTGCTAAAGGCGCGCCGCACCGCCGAAGCCGAGGGTGACGACGAACAGACCGAGCGCGCCATTCTTGCCATGTCCCGCCTTCCGTCCGCACCCATCGGAACCATCCACTCTTTCTGCACCCGGCTCCTCCGCGAAAACGCGCTCGAAGCCGGTCTTTCGCCCGGTTTCTCGGTCTTGGTCGACGACGACCGCAAGGAGCTGCTCAGTCAAATCTGCCGCGACGAGCTGCTAGACCGGCTCGCCGAAAGCGAAGCGCAGATAATTTCCGAAGGCGCGCAGCATAATTTTCTGAAAGAAAATAACGACCAGCGGGAGTGGTTCAATAGGGCGAAGCCCGCTTCATCCGATCCCGACTTTAAAACCTATTGCTCCGGCGCGCACATCATCGGTAGCGGACGAGGCTTCGGCACCAGCATCACCGAAACCGTCCCCAATCTAATCTCGCAGGCGGGCAGTCTCGGTATATCGCTCGAAAACGCCGAGGCCATGCTGCCCGATCCGCAATCTGCGGGATCGCTCCCCGCCTTTGCCCAAATCCTCGACCGTCTCTACGAGCTTCCCAAACCCATCGCCAAGGCGCAGGCAGTTATCCAAAGCCTGGAAGAAAACCTCCCGGTGGCAGGAACCGTGGAAAAACTTGTGGAAAAACTACTCGCGGCGAAGCTTTCGAAGTTTGGCCAAGGCAAGGGGCACAAACCCATCTCGGACGATTTCTGGGCCTTGCTTGAAGCCGTCGATGCCTCCATTGAATACAAGAAGCGCTTCCCCGCCGCCCAAGCCTTCGCCCGCTACGTGCAAGCGGTCGCCGAACAGTTCCGGCAGAGAAAGCACGCGATGGACACGGTCGACTTCGACGACCAACTGCAGATGGCGGCCGGATTGCTCAACTCGGGGAAGGCCAACCCAGAGTTCCAATATGTAATCGTCGACGAGGTGCAGGACACCTCGCGTGTTCAGTTCAATCTAATCAAATCGCTATGGGGCGAAGCCACCAACCTCGTGATCTGTGGTGACAAGAAACAAAGTATCTATACCTGGCGCGGTGCCGACCCGCAGGTCATGCCCGATCTGGAAGAGGAAATCCTTGGCCGCGAAAACAGCAAGCTGGAAAACCTGCAAACGAGCTACCGAAGCAAAGCCCCCATCCTCGACGTGCTGAATACGCTCTTCGGATCGGTCTACGGCGAAGATGGATATTCCGCCGCCGAAAACCTGGAACCCAATCCGGACTTCAACACGGAGGGCGAAAAGCCCTGCATCGAATTCCTCGCGCCAGACGACGGGATCGCTGATTTGCCAAAACAGGAAAAGATTGCCGCCGAAATGGAGGCGGTCGCCAACCGCATCCAACGGCTCGTCAGCGGGGCAAATGAATGGAAACCCAACTTCCGCTATGCAGACGGATTTGCTCCATCGGGCAAAACCAACAGCTACTGCTATTCCGATATCCTTATCCTGCTGCGTCGAACATCGCACCAATCGGCACTGGAGCAGGCGCTGCGCCACGCGGGCATTCTCTATACCCTCGGAGGCAAGGGGCGCGGCCTATTCACCCGGCAGGAAACGCGCGATGTCTCGCTCTTTCTCAACGTGCTCACCAATCCAAAAGATGCCTATTCGCTCATCGGCTTCCTGCGCTCGCCGTGGATCGGCCTCTCCGATGAAACCATCGCCGAGCTCGCCTGGAGCGAGGAGGGCTTCTCCGCCAAAAATCTACTGGCGCACTTTAGTGGCATGGGCATCCTGCCCATGAACCACGGGCAGGATGCCCGTGCTACAATCCTGAGATACCGCGCACTGCTCGGCACAAAGCTGGCATCGGAGCTGGTGCGCATGCTGATCGACGAAACGGGCTACGATGCCCTGTTGGCCGGACTGCCGCGCGGAACACAGCGATTGGCCAACCTGCGCAAGGTTCTCGACTGGCTCCGTGAAACCGAGCGCGGTGCGAGGACCACTCCGGCTGCCGCGACCCGCAAGCTGGCGGAACAGATCAATAATCCACCGAAGGTTCCCGAGGCCGCCCTGCTTGATCCGGCACAGAATGCCGTTACCATCATGACGGTTCATGGCGCAAAGGGTTTGACCAAACGTGTCGTTTTCCTGCCGGACACCAGCTTCAGCCCCGATTCCGACCGTGGCTTCGCCCGCGTCTTTTTCGATGAACAAAAATCTCCAACGCTTGGAGTCAAGATTACCGCACCGGATAAGAGTGCCGTAAAGTCGCCCGGATTCGATGCCGCCAACAAACGCGCCAAAGCCGTGCGTGACCACGAGTTGAAAAACCTTTTCTACGTCGCCATGACCCGCGCGCGCGACCTAGTTGTCACTTCGGCCACGGTCGGACAGAAACCCAGCGGCTGGCTTAAGCAAATGGAACCGTTGATCGGCACCGATATTCCGGCCATCCCCTACTCGGCTCTATCTGTCGCAGTTGACCCAACCCCGGCTCCCAACCTTGGACTTCCAACAACCAACAACCTAACAACTGCATTGCAAACACTCCCCCCTCCCCCCGCACCCCCCACCCTCCAGCGAATCCCGGCTACACGGCTGGCGGAGAAAGATAACGCCCCTTCTCCCTCCCCCCATCGTGCGGGCGACATGCAGGTCGCCCCTGCAATGGGCTCGCTGGGCCATGCGGTACTGGAACAACTGGCTCTGAACGACTGGGATGGCTCCGTCGGCGACTGGCTGGAAACACTGCGCGACGAATTTGGCATCGGCCGGATCGAGGCCAAGTCGATTCAAGAACGGATCGAGCAGACCCGCGAGTTAATGATCGAGACGACCACCGGAATGCAGGAGATCCGCCCGGAGCTTCCGTTTGTCCTGCACGACGGCGACCACCTCATCGACGGTACCATCGATTTGCTCTGCCGTTATGGCGACAACTTCGCCCTCTTTGACTACAAGTTTACTGAAGCCGATGATGCCGCCGTGGCCGAAGCCTATCGTGGACAAATGGAAATCTATTGCAAGGCAGCGCATAAGGCCTTCCCAAAAGCCGGGAAGGCCAGCATCCAGCTTGTCGTGGTTTCTGAAAAAGGAACGCGTCTGGTTCCGGTTCCTTTATCGTAGATGTGATTGCGCCAGCAGACAGCAATCTTTCCAACTTCGTTCCGTTAGAACCGGGCGTGCGAAACAAGATTGGAAGCCTCGTCTACATTTAACGCCTCAATCCCTTGCAGTAGGCACGCCTTTCAGCCTACATTTTCCTCACCATGAACGATATCGACATGCTGGTCATCATTCCGACCTACAACGAAAAAGAGAATATCAATAAGATTGCTGCCGCCGTGCTGGAGGCCTCCCCGCATGCGGACATGCTTTTTGTGGATGACAACTCGCCGGATGGCACCGGCCAGCTGGCCGATACGCTGGCGGAAAAACACGCGCGTGTCCATGTAATGCATCGCACCTCCAAGGAGGGCCTTGGCCAAGCCTACATTGCCGGGTTCAGATGGGCACTGGAGCGCGCCTATTCATTCGTGATGGAAATGGACTGCGACTTTTCGCATGACCCGAACGAGATCCCCAACTTCCGCGACGCGGTAATGGGCGGAGCCGATCTTGTGCTGGGCTCGCGCTACAAGGACGGCATCAGGGTCATTAACTGGCCGCTCACGCGCCTGATACTCAGCCGCGGTGCAGGCATCTATGTGCAGATCATTACCGGCATGCCCTTCTCCGATCCCACCGGCGGCTTCAAATGCTTCCGCCGCGAGGTGCTCGAATCCTATGACCTCGACAAGGTCAAGGCCAACGGCTACGGCTTCCAGATCGAGATGACCCACAAGGCGTGGATGAAGGGTTTCCGAATCGGTGAGATTCCCATCACGTTCGAAGACCGCAAGGAAGGCACCTCGAAAATGAGCGGCAATATTGTCTACGAAGCCCTCTGGGTCGTCTGGGCCCTCGCCATCCGCAACGGCTTCCGCCGCAGAGCGAAGAAGCAAGTGTAGACGGAGTTTCCAGCTCCGTTGGGGTGGGCTTGTGCTTTGATTCCATCTTTGTAACAGATCGCAACGCCCCGGGTTCTTCCGGAACGGAGCAAGATGCTCCGTCTACGAAAGCAACCGCGTCAATGCTGCCCATCGTTCAATATCGATCCGCTCCGGGCGCTCGGAGTGTTCGATCCCCGCGTCGGCCAACAGATCGTCGACCGGCGAGACGCCTAGTTTCTTGAGGATGGTTCCAATCTGCTTGCGGCGCTGCGAGAAGCAGGACTTCACCAGATTCTTAAACATGGGATAATCCGCGTTTCCAACGATTGGAACTTCGCGCCGCTCCATCTTCACCACCGCCGACCACACCTTAGGCGGTGGAAGGAAGCAGGTTGGGCTGATTTTTTTCACCAACGTGTTTTTGTAGAACGCTCCCGTGAGAATACTGAGAATACCGTAGTGCTTGCTGCCCTCAGGAGAGACCAACCGGTCGGCGACCTCCTTTTGGATCGTGAGCGACATCAACTCCGGCCGATGCGCGCACTCGGCGATATCAACCATCAACCGGCTCGCCACCGAATACGGCAGATTGGCCGCCACCTTCGTAATGCCGCCAGCAAACAGCGCATCGAGATCCACATCAAGGGCGTCGGATTCTATCAGGGTAAATTCCGAAAAGCGCGACTTCAGGTACTTCACCATCGTGGGATCTTTTTCGATGCAAGTGACGCTTCCAGCCCTTGGAAGAATCCGTTCGGTGAGCGCCCCGAGGCCGGGGCCGATTTCCAGTACAGACTCGCTCGGTTGGATCTCGGCGGTGTTGGCGATAATGTCGAGAATGTTGGCATCGATCAAAAAGTTTTGCCCCAGCCCCTTGTTCGGGCGATGCCCCAGCTTCTCAAGCAACGCCCGCACTTCCTTCGGACTGGTCAATCGTGGTGTATCAGTCATCTTTGCTTCCATTCGTTGCCATTCATTTTTTCCAAGGGTTGGGTTTTCCGGCCATTTCGATGGCGAGGGCGAGGGCGTTTTTCATGCTTTTGGGCGAGGCTTGGTTTTTGCCGGCAATGCCGAAGGCGGTGCCATGATCGGGCGAGGTGCGGATGATCGGCAGGCCGAGAGTGACGTTGACGCCTTCATCGAAGCCCATCATTTTCAGCGGGCCGAGCCCTTGGTCGTGGTACATCGCAACGACGGCGTCATACTGTCCTTCCAAGGCTTGGAAAAAGATGGTGTCGGCGGGAACGGCATCAGAAACGTTGTATCCTTTTTTGCGTACCGCGCGGATGGCGGGATTGATCAACTCAATCTCTTCGCGGCCCAGCACGCCGCCGTCGCCCGCATGGGGATTGAGGCCGCAGACCCCGATCTTTCCATTCTTGATCCCAAAGAGTTCCAGTGCCTGCCCGGTTAGTTCGATATGCTCCCGAATATTTTTGCGGCTCAGTGCGGCGGGCACGGCGGAGATTGGAATATGGCGCGTAACGAGCATGACGCGCAGCCCGCCGCCGAGGAGCATCATACCAAAGTTTTTGGTGTTGGTGAGCTCGGCAAGGTATTCGGTGTGGCCGGGCACCTTGATTCCCGCCTTGTGAAACCCCTCCTTGCAGATCGGCGCGGTGACCATCGCATCGAGCTCGCCCCAACGACAACCTTCCACGGCTCTCTCAATCGCATCGGCGGCGGCTTCGGAAGCTTCAATACGAATTTTACCCGGATGCCACACCATCTCCTCATCACCTGCATTCCACACCCGGCACCGATAGGAGGCCGGAGACGCGGGGTTGGAAAATCCCAAGTCAACGGCTTGCCGGGCAATGAGATCCTTGGGCCCGATAAAAACAAACTTCACATCCTTCGGCCAGCGGTGTTTATAGACAGCCTTGAGCGCGACCTCCGGCCCGATGCCGTTGATATCCCCGATGGTGATTCCGATTCGTTTCATTTAGAACTCCCCAACGATTCAACAACCTTGATTGTGATGGTTTGATCCGAAAAGGCCATACCTGTCCAAGCATCAATGCCGATGCTACCCCCGTCATGGGGGTAGCACTTCCGAACAGAAATGCGGTAATTGCCTGGTTTCCGGAACTTGTCGACCGGGAAGGTTTGTTCATTTTCCTCAACCCTTCCTTCTTTCAG
>DAOUQA010000136.1 GCA_030625905.1 Kiritimatiellales bacterium
ATAGTTTTAATTCACACATCCGCAGTGAATTACGAATTACGAATTACTCATTATATCTACTGGCACACCCGTTGCTATAGGGCGGTCGTCGAACATGACACCAGATTTTAAAAAAGGAGACTAATTATGAGCACAGCAGGATCTAAAGTATTGGGTATCGACCTCGGCACCACAAACTCGTGCATGGCCGTGATGGAAGGCGGCGAGCCGACCGTAATCCCGAACTCGGAGGGCGGACGCACTACGCCGTCGATCGTGGCGTTCACAAAAAGCGGAGAGCGCTTGGTTGGAACCGCGGCGAAGCGCCAGGCGGTAACCAATCCGCAGCACACGGTCTTTTCGATCAAACGTTTCATGGGTCGTAAGTTTGACGAGGTGGGAAACGAGATCCATCTGGTTCCCTACAACGTGGTGAAGGCGAAGAATGGTGATGCGCACGTTAAAATCGACGACAAGGTTTATTCGCCGCCGGAAATCTCGGCGATGATCCTCCAGAAGATGAAGGCGGACGCGGAGGCATACCTCGGCGAAACGGTTTCGCAGGCGGTCATCACGGTTCCGGCCTACTTCAACGATTCCCAGCGCCAGGCCACCAAGGACGCGGGCAAGATTGCCGGCCTTGAAGTGCTGCGCATCATCAACGAGCCGACCGCGGCGTCGCTGGCCTATGGCCTCGACAAGAAGTCGGAAGAAAAGATCGCGATCTACGATCTCGGTGGCGGCACGTTCGACGTGTCGATCCTCGACATTGGCGATGGCGTTTTCGAAGTAACTGCAACGAGCGGCGACGGCCACCTTGGCGGCGACGACTTCGACCAGAAGATCATCCAATGGCTCGTGGCCGACTTCAAGAAGGAGCAGGGCATTGACCTTTCCGCCGATCCGATGGTGCTACAGCGCTTGAAGGAAGCGGCCGAAAAGGCGAAGTGTGAACTTTCCAGCTCGCAGCAGACCGAGATCAACCTGCCGTTCATCACGGCGGATGCCAGCGGCCCGAAGCACTTGAATGTTGCGCTGAGCCGCGCGAAGCTCGAAGAGCTGTGCGACGAGCTGATCACCAAGGCGATCTCACCGGTGCGCACCTGCCTGAAAGATTCCGGGCTGAGCGCTTCGGAAATCAACGAAGTGATTCTCGTGGGGGGTTCCACCCGTATGCCGAAGGTGCAGGATTCCGTGAAGGAAATATTTGGGAAGGAGCCGCACAAGGGCGTGAACCCGGACGAAGTGGTTTCCATTGGTGCCTCGATCCAGGGCGGCGTGCTTAAGGGCGAAGTGAAGGACGTGCTTCTTCTCGATGTTACCCCGCTGACGCTGGGCATTGAAACGCTGGGCGGCGTATTCACCCCGCTCATCGAGCGCAACACCACCATTCCGGCGAAGAAGAACGAAATCTTCTCGACCGCCGCCGACAACCAGCCGGCCGTGGAAATCCACGTCCTGCAGGGTGAGCGCAAGATGGCCACGGCCAACAAAACCCTCGACCGCTTCAACCTCGATGGAATTCCGCAGGCGCCGCGCGGTACGCCGCAGATCGAGGTGACGTTCGATATCGATGCCAACGGCATTGTGAAGGTCAGCGCAAAGGATCTGGGTACCGGAAAGTCGCAGCACATCACGATCACGGATTCGAGTGGCCTGTCCGACGAGGAAGTCGACCAGATGGTGAAGGATGCCGAGGCCCACGCGGCCGAGGACGAAAAGCTGCGCGAAAAAGTCGACCTGAAAAACCAGGCGGACTCCACCGTGTTCCAGACGGAAAAATTCCTGAAGGAAAATGGGGATAAGATTTCGGACGAGCAGAAGGCCGAAGTCGAAGCCGCCATCGAACCGGTGAAGAAGGCGCTGGAGGCCGAGGACTATGAGGCGATGAAGACGACCCTCGATACGCTGAATGAAAAGATGCAGGCCGCCGCGACCGAGATGTATTCCCAGGCGCAGGCCCAACCGGGTGCCGAAGGTGCTCCGGGTGCGGACATGGGCGGTGACGCCGCCGGCGGTGAAAAGCAGGCATCGGATGTTGAGGAAGCCGACTTCGAAATGGTCGATGAAGACGAAGACAAGAAGAAGAAATAGAACCGTAGAATAACGAACAGGGAATGATGAATTTCGAAGGAATTATTTCGTCATTCGGAGTTCCTTGCTCGACATTCGATATTCGTTTTTAAATTAGTGTAACCAACAAAGGAGAGAAGTATCCATGAAGATCAAACCATTGGGTGAACGCGTACTGGTTGAACCAGTGAAGGAAGAGGAAGTTGCAAAGGGCGGGATCATTATTCCGGACTCGGCAAAGGAAAAGCCGCAGGAAGGCAAAGTCATTGCAGTTGGCACCGGCAAGATCGATGACACCGGCAAGAAAATCCCGTTCAACGTCAAGAAGGGCGATATCGTGCTGATGCCGAAGTACGGAGGCACCGAAGTCAAAGTGAACGGCAAGGAATACCAGATCATGCGCGAAGACGACATCCTCGCGGTAATTGGATAGTTTTAGGTTGTTGAGTGTTGGTTGCTGGGGGTTCTTCCTTAACAACTAGCAACGAATAGCTATCAACTAATATTTAGGAGAAAAAGATTATGGCAAAACAGATTATATTTGATGTAGAAGCCCGCGACGCAATGCTGCGCGGTGTTGAAAAGCTGAGCAACGCGGTGAAGGTTACACTGGGTCCGAAAGGCCGCAACGTGATCCTCGACAAGAAGTTCGGCTCCCCGACCGTGACCAAGGACGGGGTTTCGGTTGCGAAGGAAATCGAGCTGGAAAACGTGTTCGAAAACATGGGTGCGCAAATGGTGAAGGAAGTCGCTTCCAAGACCTCCGACGTTGCCGGCGATGGCACCACCACCGCGACCGTTCTGGCCGAAGCGATTTATCGCGAAGGCTTGAAAAACGTAACGTCCGGCGCAAACCCGATGAGCCTCAAGCGCGGGATCGACAAGGCCGTTGTGGCCTTGGTCGCGCAGCTTGAAAAACTCAGCAAGAAGGTGAAGTCCACCGAGGAAGTCGCCCAGGTTGGTTCTATCTCCGCAAACGGTGACGACACCATCGGCGACATCATTGCCAAGGCCATGGATAAGGTCGGCAAGGACGGAACGATCACCGTTGAGGAAGCCAAGTCCATCGAAACCACCCTTGATATCGTTGAGGGGATGCAGTTCGACAAAGGCTATCTTTCCCCGTACTTCGTGACCGATGCGAATGCGATGGAAGCGGCGCTGGAAGATCCGTACATCCTGATCTTCGAGAAGAAAATCTCGAACCTGCAGGACATGCTTCCGCTGCTGCAGAACGTGGCCAAGACCGGCAAGCCGCTGATGATCATTGCGGAAGACATTGAAGGCGAAGCGCTGGCGACACTGGTGGTGAACAAGTTACGCGGCACGTTGAACGTCTGCGCCGTGAAAGCGCCTGGTTTCGGCGACCGCCGCAAGGCGATCATGGAAGACCTCGCCGTCCTGACCGATGGCAAGTTCATCACCGAAGACCTCGGCATTAAGCTCGAAAATGTTACGCTCGACGATCTCGGAACCGCCAAGCGCGTGACCGTGGGCAAGGATGAAACCACCCTTGTTGAAGGCGCAGGCAAATCCGCCGCCATCAAGGCGCGCATCGATCAAATCCGCCGCCAGATCGAGGAGACCACCTCCGACTACGACCGTGAAAAACTGCAGGAACGCTTGGCGAAGATCGCTGGCGGTGTTGCGGTAATCAACGTGGGCGCGGCCACCGAAGCGGAAATGAAAGAGAAGAAAGCCCGTGTGGAAGACGCGCTGCACGCGACCCGTGCCGCCGTTGAAGAAGGTATTGTTCCGGGCGGAGGCGTTGCGTTTTTGCGTATCCAGAAATCCCTCGACAAGGTGGCCGCCGAAGGCGACGAAGCGATCGGTGTTGAGATTGTCCGCAAGGCGATCGAATCCCCGCTTCGCCAGTTGGTGGAAAATGCCGCTGAAGAGGGCGCCATCGTGTTGCAGGAAGTCAAGAAGGGCAAGCAGTCCTACGGCTACAACGTGGCAACTGGCGAATATGTCGACATGATCGCCGCCGGCATTATCGATCCGGCCAAGGTGACCCGTTCCGCGCTGCAGAACGCGGCTTCCATTGCCGGTCTGTTGCTGACCACCGAGGCTATGGTTGCCGATCTTCCTGAAAAGGATGCTCCGGCCATGCCCGACATGGGTGGCGGCATGGGTGGCATGGGCGGCATGATGTAGAAATGCAAATCTTGGAGTGCGTTAGCATTGCTTCGCAAGTGGCTCGCCGCACTCCACGGTTAATTTGCCGAAAATGGCGTTTGACGCTGAAAAACGGGGTGCTATACTGCGCCCCGTTTTTTACCCCCCCCAAGGAGGGAAATCGCATATGAATATGGAATATATGGATAAGGCCGTGGAAAAGATTACCAACATTCCGATGCTGGTTAATTTAATCTCGTATCGCACCCGCCAGCTCAATGCAGGTGTCCGTCCGATGGTTAAGAAGGATCATCCCGAACAGGATAACCACGATATTGTGCTCAAGGAAATCTGCGAAGGGCTTCTGACCGTCGAAATGGCTCTTTCGCAGGAAGAGGCCGAGGCTCCTGGACTCGATTTCGACACATCGATCCTTCTGTAGAAGGAAATTCTAATTTCGAATATCTAAATTCTAAACAAATTGGAATTTCGAAAGGCTCAAAGCTCCAAGGTTTTGAGCTTTTCTATTTTAAGATTGGTTTTTGTTTCGGATTTCGAGCTTAGGGTTTAGGATTTCCAATCCAATGGCTGGAAAAAATAAAAAAAAGAAGAACGGTTCCGGTGCGGGCGTGCTGGCCTCCAACCGGAAGGCGCAGCGCGATTACCATATATTGGAAAAGATCGAAGCGGGCATTGTGCTGACGGGTACTGAGGTAAAATCCGTCAAGCAGGGGAACGTCAGTGTCCAGGAGGGCTATGTCCACGTCGACGACCATATGGAAGCCTGGCTGGTTGGCTGCACCATCCAGCCCTACGACCACGGCAATGTTTTCAACCACAACCAGACCCGCGAACGCAAGCTGCTGCTGCACCGCAAGGAAATCGCGCGCCTTTACGGGAAGATCCGCGAAAAGGGGCTGACCATTGTTCCACTCAAGATGTATCTCGTGCGCGGCAAGGTGAAGGTGAAGGTTGGTCTTGCCAAGGGCAAGAACGTGGTCGACAAGCGCGATACCATTAAAACGCGCGAGGCCGACCGTGACTCCCAGCGCGCCATGCGTAGCCATAACCATCGCTAACTTTCCCCTTAATTCGTGGAAAGGGCTTGGATTTGGCAATATTGCCAGAGAAATGGGTTGCAAGGGATAGGGGCAAGTGCAAGATTAAGTATCGGTTTATCGGCAACGGTCGCGATGGGCGCGGTGATTGGATTTTAGGGAGCGAATCAACAGGAGGAAAGCTCGGATGAAAAAAGCAATGATTATTGGAATGGTGGCTGTATTGGTGGTTGGAGGGGCAATCGCCCAAGATGGCGTGGTTATGGTGAACCAAGGCGCTTCGGAAGCTTCTGAAACCCAGGTAACGCTTGAAGCCGCACTTGTTTCCTCGCATGTATGGCGCGGTCAGGTTCAGAACAACGACTTTGTATTCCAACCGCAGATGACCGCCTCGCAATATGGCGTCAGCATCAATGTCTGGGGCAACCTTGACATGGGCAAGAGCTCCAATGGTACCCAGGGCGACTTTTCCGAGATCGACCTGTCGCTGGCCTACACCCTGCCGCTCAACATCAACGAAGTGGTGTTCGATATCGGCCTG
>DAOUQA010000046.1 GCA_030625905.1 Kiritimatiellales bacterium
CGGGTGGTTTCATTGATCTGACCAGTAAGCTGGGCGGCGGCTCCACCTTCATGATCTATTTTCCCCTCGCCGAACTAGAGCAGGAGATCCCTCCCGCCGAAGTCGAAGAAACCGGGGTTGAAGCTCCGGCAAAAGCAGGGTCGGAACCCACTGCGGAATCGGAATCCGGCACCGTCGTGGAAGGGCAGGCCACGCAAACCATCCTGCTGGTTGAAGACGATCCCATGATTCGCGGACTTGTTTCTCAGACGCTGGAAGCGCAAGGCTACAAGGTCGTGGTGGCCGATGATGGCTGGGAGGCCGTGCAGCTTGCGCGAAAATATGACGGGCAGATCGACTTGCTCTTTACCGATGTCGTCATGCCCGGCCTTGGCGGTGCCGAGCTGGCCTTGGCGGTGCGTGAACTCCATCCGGGAATCAAGGAACTCTTCATGTCCGGCTATGCTCGTTCGCAGGTCACCGAAGAAGGGGTGCCTTCCGATGCCGCGCTTCTGGAAAAACCCTTCACGCCCGACAAGGTTGTGTCCACGGTGCGTGGCTTGCTCACCGATAAGACGGTTGCCTAGCAAGAGTGCCGCCCATGTGCGGCATGAAAAGACCCTGATTAAACATCTCAAAAAGCATATTGGAGAACCCCTTCAGGGGATCTGATTGGATTTCCCCCTCTTTCATCCCATCAATCCTTAAGGCATTCAGGTGTGATAACAGAGCCGGGGCAGAGCGGGAGGCAGTGTGTGCCGAAGCGTTTGGCAAAGAGGGCTTCGGCTTGGTCGCCGGAGCAGTGGGTCGGGGCGACCCAGTGGGCACCGAGGCTTTCCAGTTCTTTGGCAATCGCTTCAATTTCGTCGGCGGGGGAATCCTTCAAGTGGAAACCGCCCATCACCAGCATGGGCAGGCCGGAGGCGGTTTCCGCCAGCCGCCGGGTGATGGCGACCACGCCGGGGTGGGCGCAGCCGGTGATTATGATCTGTCGGTTATCCGTTTGCAGAAGCATGGCCTGCTCGTTGCGCGGCCCCTCCATTTCGCCACTGAGCACCACGCCGGGACAAACCGAAATCCGATCCGAACCAACGGAGAGCAGCCGTGCTCCGTGGTTTCGGACTTCATCTTTGAGATGCCGGGAGAGCGAGTCGGGCAGGTAGACCTCCACGGCGGGGTTTACATCAAGGAAGGACCAGATGCCGCCAATATGATCCCAGTCGCCGTGTGAAATAATCACGGTGTTGATTTGCGCGGGATCAAACCCAAGGGCAGCCAGATTGTTCATGAGAATCGGGCCGGAGGTTCCCGTGTCGAACAAGATGGTTTTCTCAAACCCCTCAATAACGCAGGCGAATCCCCAGCTCGGTTTCAGCGCTTTGTTCTTCGGCATATGGTTGTCATACACCACCGTGATTCGGAATCCATTTTTCATAATCCATACCCTTCCAACATATCATCCACTATCTTCGCAGCGGTTATGGATGAAATTATGCGATTTCTTCTGCTTCCAAACGAAGCTCTCCGTCTTTGACGGACACCCTTGCTTTGGCTCCCTCGGCAAGATCACCCGAAATGATCATCCGCGATAACGGGGTCTCCAGATGCTGCTGGATGAAGCGCTTCAACGGGCGGGCTCCATAGACGGGGTCGTAGCCTTCTCTGGCAATATATTCCTCGGCCTCTTTCCCGATTTCCAACAGGATGCCCTGACTCGCCAAACGCACCTGAAGATCCTTCACGAGCAGTTCCACCACCCCCGTGATTTCCGACAGTGTTAGCGGTTTGAAGAGCACGGTTTCGTCAATGCGATTAAGGAATTCCGGGCGGAAGTTTGCCCGCAGGGCTTTCATCACATCGTCCCGCGCCGCATCGCTGATATGCCCTTGGGCATCGATGCCTTCGAGCAAGTGCGTAGACCCCATGTTGCTGGTCATAATGACGATGGTATTCTTGAAGCTCACGGTTCGCCCGTGCGAATCGGTCAGTCGCCCGTCCTCCAGGATTTGGAGGAGAATGTTAAACACATCGTGGTGCGCCTTTTCGATTTCATCGAGCAGCACCACGCAGTAGGGCTTGCGGCGCACGGCCTCGGTCAGCTGCCCGCCTTCTTCGTATCCAATATAGCCGGGCGGTGCGCCGATCAGGCGCGATACCGCATGCTTTTCCATGTACTCGCTCATGTCGATCCGCACCATGTTGGCTTCGGAATCGAACAGCTCCCACGCCAGCGTGCGCGCCAGTTCGGTCTTGCCCACGCCGGTCGGACCCAGGAACAGGAACGAACCGATCGGCCGGTTCGGATTCTTGATTCCCGCGCGGGCACGCAACACGGCATCGGCCACGGCCTGCACCGCCTCGTCCTGCCCGATCACGCGTTCGTGCAGCATCTCGTCGAGCTTCAGCAGTTTGGCGCGTTCGCCTTCGAGCAGCTTGGTCAGCGGGATACCCACCCAGCGGGAAATGACGTCGGCAATTTCCTCCTCGGTTACCTCCTCGCGCAGCAGTGTTCCACCCTCGCGTTGCTCCATCAGCACCTCGGCGTCGGCCAGCTGTTTTTCAATGTCTGGAATCGTGCCATGGCGTAGTTTGGCTACGCGCTCCAAGTCATAATCGCGTTCGGCTTTCTCGGATTCCTGCCGCGCCAGTTCAAGGCTACCGCGCAACTCGCGCACTTTTTCGATGGCGCCCTTTTCGTTTTCCCACTGCGCCTTCATGGCATCGGCCTCGGCGCGCAGGTCGGCGAGTTCTTTTTTCAGGACATCGCGCCGCTCCTTGCTGGCGTTGTCCTTTTCCTTTTTCAGGGCGGTTTCCTCGATCTCCAGCCGCATCACCTTGCGGGTGATTTCGTCGAGCTCGGCGGGCATGGAATCGATCTCGGTGCGGATGGTTGCGCAGGCCTCGTCCATCAGGTCGATGGCCTTGTCCGGCAGGAAGCGGTCGGAAATATAGCGATCCGACAGCACGGCGGAGGAGACCAGCGCGGCATCCTGGATGCGTACGCCATGGTGCACCTCGAACCGTTCTTTTAATCCGCGTAAAATCGAAATCGTATCCTCCACGCTCGGCACATCCACCATCACGGGCTGGAAGCGCCGCTCCAGCGCGGCATCCTTTTCAATGTGCTGGCGGTGCTCATTAAGCGTCGTTGCGCCAATGCAATGCAGCTCGCCGCGCGCCAGCATCGGCTTGAGCATGTTCCCGGCATCGGAAGAACCTTCTGTTTTCCCCGCACCCACAATCGTGTGCAGCTCGTCGATGAATAGAATGATCCGCCCCTCGGAGGCCTTGATTTCGTGCAGCACCGCCTTGAGCCGCTCCTCGAATTCGCCGCGATATTTTGCCCCTGCCATCAGCGACGTCATATCGAGCGCCCAGATGGATCTATCCTTCAACCCCTCCGGAACGTCGCCGCGCACAATACGCTGCGCCAGCCCCTCCACAATCGCCGTCTTGCCCACACCCGGCTCGCCGATCAGCACCGGGTTGTTCTTCGTCTTACGCGACAGAATGCGGATGACCGATCGGATTTCCATGTCGCGGCCAATCACGGGATCGAGTTTGTCCGCGCGGGCGACATCGACCAGATCGATCCCATATTTTTCCAGCGCCTCGTACTGCCCCTCCGGATTGTCGGAAGTAACCCGCTGGTTGCCGCGCACCTTTTCCAATGCTTGGAAAACCGCGTTTCGGTCAACCCCGTTTTCTTTCAACAGCTTGATGTCGTCGGCAAAGACGAGCAGCAGATGCTCCACCGAAATAAACTCATCCTTTAACTTCTTCGCTTCATCGCCAGCCTTGACGAGAAGCTGGTTGAGCCGCTGCGTAACATAGACCTTTCCGGCCTCCGTAGCGCCCTGCACGCGCGGGCGCTTTTCAAGTTCCTGCTCCAGTTGGGCGCGGATCACCGGAACAGAAGTCCCAATACTTTCAATCAGGCGCGGCACCAGTCCGCCCTCCTGCTCCAACAGCGCAAACAGCACGTGCTCGGCATCCACTTCCTGATGCCCATACCGCAACGCCTTCACCTGCGCCTGCTGTAACGCTTCCTGCACCTTCTGGGTCGTTTTTCCTAAATCCATCCTATCCTCCTGTGTCAAAATCGTTATTGCACCAACCATGCCATCGCAAGATCGACGACTGTCCGCCCTTGAAACAGCCCGTTATAGCCAGCTGTTCCGTTCCCCCAAGCACTCTTCTACCAACTTCCTCCCCATTTGAGCAACGGGGAAAAATGGCGCATTCAGTGGCACAGTGTGTGACATTTTTTCACACCTCCACGTAGCTCGATTCTATGCCAAGTGGGCCTGGAGTTCGTTTGGGAACTCCGATCCCTGCAAAGGGAAATGAAGTTGGAAATCGGAGACCTCGACCTGAGTGTGGTCAACAACCAGCTGACCATCACCATGTCTCGCCACCATAAGCACTTGCATGAACCGCAATGATGGAGTAACAACTGTAGGCGTGGGGCATCCACGGGAGATGCAACGCAATAGCGGTCAACGCGCAATACGGAGAGTGGCGATGAGAATATATGATTTGTTGGATGAGTCCGTAGTAAAGGTGGGGCTAGAGAGCATCGACAAGGAAGAATGCTTCGAGGAGATGATCGACCTCCTCGTCCGGGACGGGCGCATAACAGATCGCGCCGCCGCACTTGAAGCCATCCTCCAGCGGGAGGGGCAAGGCACTACCGGAATTGGGAATGGCATTGCGATCCCCCACGGCAAGCACCCATCCATCCCGAAGCTTGTGGCGGCGCTGGGCGTGTCGCAAGAGGGGATCGAATTCGACGCCGAAGACAACGAGCCGGCCCATCTCGTCTTCATGCTGCTGGCCAAGAACAACGAGCCCGGCCCACACATTCAAGCGCTGGCCGAAATAAGCCGGCTGTTGCTCATTCCGGGCTTCTACCGGAAAATCACCGCGGCCGGGAGTCCCCGGGAAATCATGGAGATTCTCAGCGCCGAGGAATAGGACCACCCCCTGTTAAAACACCGGCTCGAAGAAACCACAGGAGCGCATGCAATGCAGGATGTCATACACCGTATGATGGAGGCGGAAAGCGAGGCGAAGCTCATCCTCCAGACCGCCCAGGCGGAGGCTGAACGTCTTCTGGGCGCGGCGCGGCAGCAGGCCAAGGCGAATGAGGAGCAGGCCCGAACCGAGATCCGCCAGACGGCGGATACGCTAATCGAAGAGGCCGTCCAATCGGCCGAAGATGAAAAGGCGGTGCAATTGGCCCGTGCCGTTCAAGAGATGGATTCCAGCGTGCGGATCGACCATGCGGTGCGTCGCCAGGCCGTGAACGCTGTCGTCGATTGCGTGGCTGGAAACAACCCATCCGGTTGAGGGGTATCCCGAACATGATGCAACCCATCCCCATGGAGATGAACTTTCTCGCGGCCATGCTTCATGGCCGACGCAGCCGGCTGGCGGAAGCCGGGCGGCTGGACGAGCTGTGCCTCATCCGCACCGTGCATGAGCTCGCCCACGCGCTGTATCCCGATGAATCCCTTTCCTCCGCTCTTGATCTTCAGCGCCGGATGGTCGACGGCCTTTTGAACGAGCTGGATCGGCTGTCCGGAAGTACGGAGGAGGATCGCCGCGCGTATTTGCCGTGGTTGCGCGTCCGCTTCCAGGTTGAAAACCTCAAGGTGGTGATCCGCGGGCGATCCACCAACACCGCACTTGATGCGCTCCAGCCCTTCATGGTTCCGCTACCCCCCGACCTAGAATTCGACGCGACGAAACTCCTTGCGGCCAAGTCGACCGAAGCCTTTTTTGCGCAGATCCCAAACCGAACCGTGGGGAAGCGCCTCCAGGCCATCGACGAGGTCTGCCGCACCCAGCCCGGCACATTTCATATCGAAGCGGCTCTCGATCACGCCTACCTCGCCGAGCTGGCCTTCCGGGCGCAGGGGATCGTCGGGGAAGACCGGGAACCGATCCTCGCCGCCGTCCGGCAGGAGGTCGACCTTTTTCATCTCATGCTCGTCGTGCGCGGAAAACTGGGCTACGGCCTGAAGCCCGAAACACTGGTTGGCCTGCATGTGCGCGGCGGCTTGACGCGCGAGCGTTTCGCCGCCCTGCTGGCCGCCGCCGACCTTTCGGCGGTTGTGGAGATGGCGGTCGGCCGGATGATCGATGCACGACCCAAAACGGCCGATCCGGCGGAACTGGAAATCCTGTCGTGGAACCGGTTGCTTCGGCTGGCCAACAAGGCCTTTCGCCAGGGGCACATGGGTATGGGCGCCGTGATCGGATATACGATCCTGCGCCGCGTGGAGCTGGCCAACCTGATTACGCTGTGCGAAGGCATTCGCACCGGAACCGTGCCCGGCGCGCTGCGTGCGCGGCTGATTCCCCGAACCGCTGCGGGGGTCGCCCATGTTTAGCGCGTCCCCCATGATGCGGCTGAGCGCGGTGGTTCTCCAGCAGGACGAACGCACCGTACTACGCGGCCTGGGCGAGCTGGGTGCCGTGCAGCTCGTGCGCACCAACGCCGGTCCGGATACCGCGCCGCTCAATCCGCCCGACCACGCCCCCGAACGCGCCCATGCCGAAGTGCTACGCGCGCGCATGGCCGAACTGCGCCGCCGCCTCGAACTGCCGCCATCCGCTCCGGTTCCGGCCGGCATCAAGATCCTCACCCTCGCGGAAGTCGACGAGGCGCTGCACACGTTCGAAGAGCGTACCGGCACCTTGCTGAAAAACCAGGAGGTGCTACAGCAGCAATGGGGGCAGATCGCCGCGCTGGTCGGACAGATGGAGGCCTACCGCAACGTCGAAATCCCCTTTGATCAATTGGGCGAAAGCGCCTTTCTTCACTTTGCACTGGGGCGGTTGCCGTCCGACAATCTGGATGCGCTCCGCGAAAAGGCGGGTGGGAACGTGGTGCTGCTGCCGCTGCCGGGCGGTCCGGACGCGAACGCGCTGGTGGCTGTCACCAGCCGCAAGGGTCGCTATGCGCTCGATACGGCGCTGGAGCAGGCGGGCTTCAAGCGCGAAACGGTCTCCGTGCCGGAAGGCCAGACGCCGGCACTGATCGCCGCAGAGGGAAGCAAGGAGCAGGCGCGGCTGGCAGAGAACCTGAAGCAAGCCGGTGCCGCGCTGGCCGCGCTGGCCGAATCGACGTTGCCGGTGCTCGACGAAATGGAGCGCGCCGTCGACACCGAGTTGCGCCTGCTGGCTGCACAGGAAAACTTTCCACACACGGCGGCGACCGTGCTGATGACGGGCTGGATCCCGGCGGCCGGGCTGCCGGCGGTCGAGCGGCGGCTCAGGGAACTCACCCACGGGCGCTGCGTGATCGAATCGACCCCTCCAGACGATGTGCCGGATGCGGAAATCCCCGTGCTGCTGCGGCACCCGCGCCTGCTGCGGCCGTTCGAGATGCTCACCACCGGCTACGGCGTGCCAGGCTATCGCGAGCTGGAGCCGACGCTATTTGTGGCGATCACCTTTATGCTGATGTTCGGCATGATGTTCGGCGACGTCGGCCACGGCGCGGTGCTGGTGCTCGGCGGGCTCGCCGCTTGGCGGACGGGGCATGCGCGCAAGGTCCGCGACCTCGGTGTGCTGATGGGGCTGGGCGGCATTTCAAGTATGATTTTCGGCTGGATCTACGGCAGCTTTTTCGGGCTGGAGTTTTTCAAGAAACATGCCCTCTGGCGCGATCCGCTCGAAGGCGACCCAATGGCGCTGATGCGCGCCGCGGTCGGTATTGGCGTGCTGATCATGAGCATCGGCCTGGTGCTCAACATGATCAATCGGTTCCGGAAACGGGACTATGCGGGCGGCTTCCTCGACAAGTTCGGGGTGGTCGGCGCGCTGTTCTACTGGGGTGGGCTGGCGCTGATGTTCAAGTATGCTGCGCTCAAGCGGCTCGGGCTCGAAGGCATGGCGGTGGCGCTGGTCGTCGCGGTGCCGCTGGCGATCTGGGTGCTGAAGGAACCCGTCGCGCACGTCATCAGAAGCCGCCGCGGGCAAGTCGGCGAAGAGGGAGAAAACCTGTTTGGGGCCGTCATGGAATCTGGCGTCGAGGCCTTCGAGGCGGTGCTCGGCTACATGGCCAACACGATCAGCTTCGTGCGTCTGGCTGCCTATGCCATGAGCCACGCCGCCATCTTGATGGCGACCTTCGTCATGGCGGCCGAGGTGAAGCAGATGGCGGGCGGCGATGTGTTCAGCGTGCTGGTCATCATTGCCGGCAATCTCGTCGCGATCCTGCTCGAAGGCGTGATCGCCTCGGTGCAGGCGCTGCGTTTGGAATACTACGAATTCTTCAGCAAGTTTTTTACCGGCGACGGACAGGCCTTTGCGCCGTTCCGCCTCGGCGCGGCCCGCGAAGGGCAGGTGGACTGAACAGAAAAGGAAGGTGGATTATGAAAAGACAGGGTAAAAAAATTCAACTGGCGTTGGTGGGTTTGCTGGCATCGGCTGCGCCGGCGATGGCGCAGACGGCGACGGAGGCCGCAGTGGCCGGCGGGAGCGATTCCGTTCGGACGCTCGGCCTCGCGATCGCCGCAGGCCTCACAATGGGGCTGAGCGTGATTGGCTCCGGGATGGCGGTTGGCCGCATCGGCGCGGCGGCGATGGGGGCGGCGGCGGAAAAACCGGAACTGCTCACCCGCAGCCTGCTGTTCGTGGCGTTGGCCGAAGGGTTGGCGGTGCTCGGATTCGCCATTGCGATTATGCTCGTGCAGAAAATCTAGAGACGGCGCTCCGATGAAATTCCACTGCATTGCCGACGAGGATACGGTCCGCGGATTCCGGATGGCCGGCATCGACGGCGAGGCCGTCGCCACGGTCGCGGAGGCGGAACAGGCGGTGCGGCGGGCGGCGGAAAATCCAAGCATTGGAATATTGATCCTCACGGATCTGGTGGCGGCGGACATCCGCGAAATCGTCGATGAAATCCGAGTGGAGCGGACGCGCCCATTGATCGCCGAGATCCCGGGGCCGGGCGGGCCGATGCCGGGACGAAAAACGCTTCAGCAGCTGGTGCAGGAGGCGGTGGGAATCCGCATTGGACAGGAGGAGAAAACGTAATGGCCGAAAACATACAGCAACCGCAGGATGTGCTGCGGGAGGAAATCCTGGCCGACGCGCAGCGGCAGGCGGAGCGCGCCCTGCAGCGCGCCCGCAAGGAGGCCGGGGGAATCGCTGAAGCGGCCGCCGCAGAACTCGAAGCGTGGCGCACCACGCAACTTGATCTTGCGCAAACCGAGGCACAGCGCCGCACCGATAGGGTGCTGGCGAGCCTGCCGGTCGAGACCGGCCGCATGCGTGCGAACCGCATCGAGTCGCTGCTCCAGTCCATCCATGACGAGGCCCGCCAGCGGCTGGATTCGCGCGACGGGCTGGACTACCGCCAAGCACTCGTCAACCTTGCGGCCGAAGCGATCCGCGGCATGGCCGGGACGCGGTTTGTCATCACCGTGCCGTCGGCCGACCTCCCGCTGCTCGGCGACGGCGAAATAGAAGCCATCCGGAAATGGACGGGGCGTCCGGATTTGGAACTGGAATGGGTTGGCGATCCGGAAAGCCGCGATGCGGGGTTGCTTGTGCGCGGTAGCGGCGGCGAGGAAGTTTGGGACAACCGGTTTTTCCAAAGGTTGGAACGGCTGTGGCCGGCGCTGCGGCGCGAAATCGCCCTGCGCACCGTGCTGGTCGAACCGCAGGAACCGAAAAAAGGAGACATGCCATGACCGTCGAAACCAATCTGGCCGACGCCGTAGCCATTCGCATCAGCGGGCCGATCGTCACGGCGTCCGGTATGCGGGACGCGCAGATGTACGAAATGGTGCAGGTGGGCGAGGCGGGCCTAGCGGGCGAAGTGGTCCGGCTGCAGGGCGACCGCGCCGTAATCCAGGTCTATGAGGACACGACCATGCTGAAGCCGGGCGCGCCGATTCGCCGCACGGGCGCGCCGCTCTCGGTGTGGCTCGGGCCCGGGCTGGTCGGTAACATCTATGACGGCATCCAGCGTCCGCTGCCGGGCATCCGGGCGCACAGCGGCGCCTGGATCCGGCGCGGCGAGAAGGTCGATGCGCTGGATACGGCCAAACGCTGGCTGTTCCATCCGCGCGTGAAGCCGGGCGACGAAGTTGCACCCGGCACCGTGCTCGGCGCAGTCGACGAAACCGAGCTGGTCGAGCATCTGATTCTGGTTCCGCCCGGCGTCTCCGGCACCGTCCGCTCGGTGGTGGCCGAGGGCGAATACACCTTGCTCGATCCGATTGCCCAGCTCGACACGCCCACTGGCCCGAAGGACCTAGCAATGCTCCAGAAGTGGCCGGTGCGGCAGCCGCGGCCCATCCGCGAACGCGTCCGCATCGTCGAGCCGCTGATCACTGGGCAGCGCATTATCGACACCTTTTTCCCGCTCGGCAAGGGCGGCACGGCGGCGATTCCCGGCGGCTTCGGAACCGGCAAGACCATCACGCAGCACCAGCTTGCCAAGTGGTCCAACGCCGACCTGATCGTCTACATCGGCTGCGGCGAACGCGGCAACGAAATGACGGAGGTGCTCCGCGAATTCCCCGAACTGAAGGATCCGCGCTCCGGCCGACCGCTGATGGAGCGGACGATTTTGATCGCCAACACCTCGAACATGCCGGTGGCGGCGCGCGAGGTTTCGATCTACACGGGCATCACGCTGGCGGAATACTACCGCGACCAGGGCCTCAGCGTCGCTGTGTTCGCCGACTCCACCAGTCGCTGGGCGGAAGCGCTGCGCGAGCTCTCCGCGCGCCTCGAAGAGATGCCGGCGGAGGAAGGCTTCCCCGCCACATTGCCCACTCGACTCGCGCAGTTCTACGAGCGCGGCGGTGCCGCCACCACCCTCAACGGCGCGAAGGGGACCATCAGCATCGTCGGCGCGGTCAGCCCGCCCGGCGGCGACTTTTCCGAACCCGTCACCCAGCACACGCGCCGGTTCATCCGCTGCTTCTGGGCGCTCGATAGCGAGCTGGCCAATGCGCGCCACTATCCGTCGATCCACTGGTTGCGATCCTATTCGGAATACGTCGAGGACATTTCCGGCTGGTGGGCGAAGCGCGCCGCCGACTGGGGAGAGCTGCGCGCGGAGGCACTGAAGGTGCTGCAGCGCGAGGACCGTCTCCAGCAGATCGTCAAGCTCGTCGGCCCCGATGTGCTGCCCGATTCGCAGCGGCTGATTCTGTTCGTGGCGGAGATCCTCAAAAACGGGTTTTTGACCCAGAGTGCCTTCGACGAGAAGGACATGTACTGCTCGCCGGAGCGGCAGATGGCGCTCCTGCGGATGATGCTGGCTCTCCACCGGCGCGGCAGCGCCCTGATCCAGGCCGGCGCCCCGCTCGTAAAGCTTCAGCAGCTCACCTGCATCCAGCAGATCGTTCGCGCCAAGTCGTCGTTCGGCAACGATGAGCTGGAGGCAATCGCCGCCTTGGAGGCAGAGATGAATGGCGAGCTGGATGTGCTGGCCAAGGAATATGAAAAGAAGGGATCCTAGCGATGGAAGAGTTTAATTTTAAAGTAGAGGATCGCGGCTTAGAGTATGTCGGGTCGGAACGGATCGACGGCCCGTTGGTGGTGGTTGAGCGCATCCGCGATGTCGGGTATGACGAGACCGTCGAGATCATCGACGCGGATGGGCAGGCGCGCTTCGGGCGCGTGCTGGAGATTTCCGACAAGCAGGCGGTGGTGCAGGTGCTGGAGGGCACGACCGGACTGTCGAACCAGACCCTGCGCGCGCGTTTCCTCGGCGAAAGCTTCCGGCTGCCGGTCTCGCGCGACATGCTCGGCCGCGTCTTCGACGGGCTCGGACGCCCGGCCGACGGCGGGCCGGCACCGCTTTCCGCCGACCGACGCGACATCAACGGCATGCCGATCAACCCCGATGCCCGGTGCTACCCGCGCGAGTTCATCCAGACCGGCATTTCGGCAATCGACGGCATGAACGCGCTCGTCCGCGGCCAGAAGCTGCCGGTCTTTTCTGGCAACGGCCTGCCGCACGACCGCGTCACGGCGCAGATTGTCCGGCAGGCGCGGCTGCTCGAAGAGGGCTCCGGGTTTTCGATCGTCTTCGGTGCGATGGGCGTGAAGCACGACGTGGCGGAATATTTCATCCGCAACTTCGAGGAGTCGGGTGTGCTCGCGCGCGTGGCGATGTTCCTTTCGCTGGCGGATGCGCCGAGCGTGGAGCGGCTGCTGACGCCGCGCTGCGCGCTGACGCTGGCCGAGCACCTGGCGTTCGACTGTGGCCAGCACGTCCTTGTGCTGCTGACCGACATGACCAACTATTGCGAGAGCCTGCGCGAAATCGGTACCGCCCGCGGCGAGATCCCGGGGCGCAAAGGCTATCCCGGCTACCTCTATTCCGACCTCGCCAGTCTGTACGAACGCGCGGGGCGCATCGAGGGTTCCGAAGGGTCGATC
>DAOUQA010000040.1 GCA_030625905.1 Kiritimatiellales bacterium
GATTTTTCCATAGTAGATTTCGTTCGGATATTCAGAGGGCAGTTTATTCTTCCATGGCCAAACCGCTTCCATTCGCTGCCCCCAGCCCGTCTCGCCGGGCTGTTTCTCCGGCAGGTCCACGTGTTCATACAATGAAGTCAGCTCGATCTTATCCGATGGGAAAATGGTGCAAACCTTCACCTCTTTCACAAATACGCATGCGTCTTTCATCATTTTAATTTTCATAAGCACCTCCTGCTAACTGGAATAAAGGTTCGACTATGGAATTTTGGGGCTGGCCTGAAAATAATATTCATCCCGACTGTCATCCTCTCTTTTTCAATTGTGTTATACGTTATTCTAAATATAAAAAATGTATTGCACAGCAGCCGGATATGTTATACAAACCCCGCATAAATATAACCGTATAACACAGGATTGATTATGGCGATTCGTGAAATATTGGAAGAAGAGCTGGAGAATTCCCTCCGCATGGAAAGGGGATACAGCGACCAACTGGATAGGCTTCCCAAAGGGAGTTTGGTGAAACGTATACGCAATCAACGCGAATACTACTACATCGTGTATCGGGACGGCGGCAAAGTCTGCCTTGATTATGTGGGAAAAGAAGTCTCGGAAAAAGTGCAGGAGCAATATCGGGAGGCCAAGATAAAGCGGGCCCAGTATCGCAATCTCCGCTCCCAGATTCGTCAGCAAATAAAATTTATCAGGAGAGCCCTTCGTGGAAAGCAATCAGCATAGCGTGATAATGGAAGTTCTGCATCGCTTGGAGAAAGCGGGCGTGCTTGGGCAGTTGGTCTTGGTTGGAAGTTGGTGTCTTTACTTTTATCGATCCTATTTTGCGGAAGGTTCATTCTATTCCGTGTTGCGTACGCGCGATATTGATTTCCTTGTTCCAACACCTGTCCGAAATCCGAACTCGGTGGATGTTGTTGCACTGTTGGATGATCTTGGCTTCATTCCGGAAATCAAGGCAGGTGGATACATTCAGCTGATGCACCCCGAAGTCATGCTGGAGTTTCTTGTGGCGGAACGCGGGCGGGGATATGACAAACCCTATCCGCTCCCGCATCTGGGCATCAATGCCCAAGCCTTGCGTTTCATGGATATTGCCAACGACTCGGCGATCAATCTAGAGCACGAAGGAATTACTATTCGTGTTCCCCATCCCGCCGCATTTGCCCTGCATAAGCTGATCATTGTTCCCCGCCGAAAGAACGAAGCCAAGGCGCTGCGCGATACAAGTAGTGCCGTTGAAATCCTGACCCTGTTGATCCGTGCAGGGGACACTGAAATGCTTCACGATCTATTGGCTGGTTTTCCCCGTACATGGAAAAAAACAATCTATCGGGTTCTTGAACAATCCGACCATGACAACCTTGCTGCGGCACTTCGGAAACTGGATACCTGACTCTTGGAAAAGGATCGGTTCTCGGATTTAAGTATCGCGCACGTTTTTCTTCCCACGCATTTCCCCATGCAGTTCGGCCTTGCTACAGGCGGGATCGCCGAACCCGCCTATATTTTATCGGACGCTTTCCAGTCACTTAATTTTCTTGACTGATAACAGTTATTTCGATTCATTCTTTTGTTGTTCTACGACCGTGGCGCCTACCGCCACATCCCAGAATCGACGTTGACAATGGAAACATAAATGTTACCTTCCGCTAAATACGAGATCCGAGAATATACCGAAGGCGGTAATTTCCCGTTCAAAAAATGGCTTGACGGACTTGATGCGGTGACAGCGGCGCGAATCGACCCCTATGTACGCCGCATGGGAAACGGCAACTTCGGTGATTCGAAACCGGTCGGCGGAGGGGTGCAGGAATTGCGGATGCATTTTGGCGCAGGCTATCGGGTCTACTATAGTAGGGATGGTAGCACGGTCATTATCCTGTTGGGTGGCGGATCGAAACGCAAGCAGGCCGCCGATATTACCGCCGCAAAAAAACGGTGGGCGGCATACGTAAAAACGAGGAAATAAAATGGCATTAACGAGAAGCTACAAAGAAACTGTACTGGAACGGCTTCGGGAAGAGCCTGAATTCAGGGAGGCACTTTATGCGGAAGCAATCACCGTTCTGCTGGGAGGCGAGCAGAGTGTGGCCTTTTCCATGCTCCGCGATCTGGTGCACGCATCGATCACTTTCAAGCGGCTGGCGGAAGAAACCGGCATCAGCGAAAAATCCCTGCACCGAATGCTCGGCACAAACGGCAACCCAACGATCCAGAACATTGGGAAAATCTTGCAGGCCATCCAACACGACCTAGGTTATGTTCCACAAGTAACCGTGAGTGCGGCGTGAGCGAAGAACTCGGCATGGAAGCCGTCCGCAAGATCGAAGTCGGCGGCTTCCCCGCCGACTCTCCTGAAGGGGAAATATTATGATATCAACTTGCCCCGTCGCTAGTTAGATTCTCAATAGCATCCAGATCTATGAACCCCGTTTTTCCATCCCCTCTTTTTCCGTTGAGCCTTGGGACCGCCACCTACGGCGTGGATCCGGATGAGGCCACCTCGTTCACTATGCTGGATTGCTTTGCGGAGGCGGGCGGAAACCAGCTGGACACGGCAAGAGTCTATTCCGACTGGGTGCCGGGCGAAACCGGCCGGAGCGAAAAGCTGCTTGGCCGCTGGCTGAAAAGCCGTGGTTGCCGGGAAAGAATGCTGATTGCTACCAAAGGGGGGCATCCCCCGATGGATAACATGACCCGGGTGCGCATGAACGAAGCAGAGCTGATCCACGATATTGATCTGAGCCGGAAGGCACTCGGAATAGACATGATCGATCTCTACTGGTTGCACCGCGATGACATTAACCAACCCGTCGGACATTTGCTAGAGACCCTGGAATCGTTCCGCGAAAAGGGCTGGATTGCCGCCTACGGGGGTTCGAACTTTTCCACAGCCCGACTGGAAGAGGCCCAACGTTTTGCACAGGATCAGGGGATTCCGGGATTCGTTGCGAGCCAGCCGATGGCATGCCTCGGAGCACAATACCGCAAGCCGTTGGAAATTCCGCTACTTGAAAAGCTCGATGAATCCGGAGAGGCGTTTCTTGCCCGATCAGGAACGCTGCTTTTCCCGTATTCGTCGCAGGCGACCGGCTATTACGAAAAAGTGGCCCTCTGGGGTGCGGAGTCGGAAAAGCTGAAAGACCATCCTTTCAACACGCCCGGAAACAATACGATTGCGGCCAGGCTTGTCGCGCTTTCGACTGAATCGGATTATTCGGTATCGGCCCTCACACTGGCATGGTGGCGCACCAAGCCCTATACCGTCCAGCCCATCATTGGATGCAGGACGATGGAGCAATTGGACGATTCGCTCGATAGCCTGAAGGTGGATGAAGCAACGCTGCAAATCCTCGCATCGATTGAAGACGGAATCGACCAAGGGGTTTGACCTGATTAAGGAGATGGCCTGTTCCCGAACCGAAGTTCCCTTGGGCTCGTATAAAATTAAGGAATGCTCGGCCGTGACTTTTTCAGCCTACTAGTGCAATTTCCCTCTTCTTACGCGTTATTAATCCGGCATGCAGATACGTAGCAGGAGTCGATGTAGCAACGCTTCACCTGACCAACGGGAGGGCCATGAGCGCTGCGAATGATAATTTGCGAATGCAAATAATGACCGGCGGGAATGCTTCAAGCGTTTTCGCTCGCGACAAGTCGTTTTCCCCCTGCGGGGGTGAAACGACACTACACCGAAGTATATTTAATGCCGTATTAAAATGAATGGACAGTTTTAACAAAAGGATCACAGACCATGCTTTCACTTTTAATTTCAATATTGGCTTCTTTCGCACTGGTTGGTGCCTTAACCGCCACAGATGTAAACAAGGGGACAACGATCTTCTTCGGCATTGCCGGATTCATTGCCGTGTTTTTTCTGGTCGGGTTTCTGGTCCGGAAAAAAATTGAAAAAACCCAGAATGAGCTTCAGGAAATCATGATGGCCGGGCAGCGGCGGATGAATCGGAAGGTTCAACAATTCCAGAGCAAACCCGGCGGAAACATTAAGCTGATACAACGCCAGATTGAGGCGGATCAGAAGGTCATTTATAAACAGGGGCTTGATTTCACCCAGCGCCTTGAACCCTTTAAAAAGTGGTCTCTGCTGATGGGCAGGCAGATTGCGACCCTGCGCTTGCAGTTTCTCTATCAACTCAAGGAATTTGACCAGGTTGATCAGATTTTCGCCACCGGAGGACTCTTCAAGGGTCCGATGATGATGGAGCCCATGATGGTGGCCATGAAAATGGCGCGGCAGTATAAGAACAAGGATGTGGCAGGTGTGGAAAAAACCTTCAAACGTCGTATTAAATGGTTTCGGAGCGATCGCGGCACCTTGCTCTACGGACTGATGTCATGGATTTTCGTTAAAGAAGGCGAACCCGAAAAAGCACGGCAACTTTTGATTAAAGCGAAAGACGTCACAGGAAACGAGACCTTCACCCGCAACTGGGAATGGCTCTCCAACGATAAAGTAAAAAGTTTCTCCAACGCGGGACTGGGTGAAGAATGGTACGGCCTCTATCTAGAAAATCCGCCGACCCCCAAGCCGCAGCGGGTGCGTGGGAATGCACAAAAAGGGCGCAGGTTTTAGCGCACCCCAACTTCCAATGGGTCCGGGAAAAGGGCCGGTCTTCGGGTTTAAGTATCGCGTGCCTTTCAATTCCCCCTTCCACTTTCCGGCAAGCTTTGCTAATTTGGTGCCCGGTGGACGCAATGAAAATTCGTGTGGTTTACATTCTGATTGCTACGGCCTTGGGAACCGGCATGGCTTATCGCCACCAGCGCAACGTAGCTCGTCAAAATCTTCCTGAAGTCGCCCCGGTGCAGGCCGCCCAACCGGTCGAGCCAAACGAACCGGGGCGGAACATGCGCCCGATGATCCCCCGTGCATCAGGAGCCAGCCCAAAACCTAGACAAATCATGGCATCGGCGAAGGCTCCTTCCCCGCCAACCGAAACCCAATCCAGGACCGCGTCGGCGAACAACCAAGCCATGCAATATTGGGGGAGAGTGGCTCAACGCTTTAGTCAACAACAGGAACAGCTTAACCGCGAAACCGATCCGGACAAGCGCATGAATCTAATTCGGGCAATGGCTAGGAATGTCCGAATGGACACGCCCAGCACACTTGACTGGGCCATGGGTCTGGAGGATCCGGAAGAGCGCCAAGCAGCCTTTGAAGCCATCGCCGACAATGCGCTGACAGGTATCGGAGCAAGAATCGAGATGGATGAAACCGGACTTCCTAAAATCAGGGAAACCACCATTCTAAGCGCCGTTGCATCCACTGGACAGGTCGAACCGGGAGACTACATTTCGGGAATGGTGAACGGTGACGGATCGGTCGTTTACTTCAAAGACCGCCCCGTCCGGCAAATCGTGCAGTTTCTTCGCGGCCAAGCCGGAACCGAAATACAACTGCTCATGGAAAGAGTGCCGGCCGATGGCAGTGCCGAACCCTATTCATTTGATGTCGCTGTCCAAAGATCCATGATCGTTGTGAGCCCGCCATTTTGATTTCTGCAGGATTGGGATCCGGTTTTAAGATTGCTTTAGCCTTCCCTCCCGAAGACTACGGGAAAATCCCCCTCATTTAGCCTTTCGCTCAATTCGTTTCTTTCCCATGGCCCTGCTTTCGCGAACCGATTATTATCCGGGTCTTGATGAAGAGCCGCTCCTCCTTCCCGGGTCTGTTTCTACTATAAAAGAGCCATGCAGGGAATGCCGGGAGATCTACTGGTCCGATGTGCCCGATGAGGATGCAGGGGTCTATACGATCGATATAAGCTGGCTCTACTAGCATTTTCCCAAACCAATCGATATGGAAACCACCTCCGTCATTTTTCCGGGGGCGGGGGCTTCCCGTCCATAGACGCACTCGAGCAGTGACGGGAGAAAAAGCGGGCCTCTTTCGCTAGCATGCCATCTGAAAATAATGTGCTATCGGCATTGCCATTCCCGGGGAATACCTATAAAAAACGCCGTGAATTCACAAGTCGAAAGGGATTTGTGCATATTCCCGGGGGAGGAACCATGGAATTCCATACCATTATTAAAACCGTTTTTGAAATTTCCCTGATGGGGGCGTTTGCCCTGTCGCTCGGCTATTTTATCGTTACCGCATTTGCGCTGGCACTTTCCCGGCTGCGGAACGAGCCGGAGATCATCGCCGACGAGTCGCTCTATCCGACCGTCACGGTCCAGATCCCGACCTACAACGAGCTGGCGGCACTCAACTGTGCGGCGCGCTGCCTGGATTTCGACTATCCGGCCGAAAAGCTCCAGATCATGATTGGCGACGACAGCAACCAGCCGGAAGTTTCGGCAAAAATCGACGCGTTTGCCGCCGCCAATCCAGATATCGAAATCAGCCGCCGGGGCGACAATGCCGGCTTCAAGCCGGGCAACCTGAACGTGATGCTCCCGAAGGCGAAGGGCGACTACCTACTGATCCTCGACTCCGACTTCCTGCCGAAGAAGGATTTCCTCAAGCGCCTCGTGGTACCGGTCATCAAGGACCCGACGCTGGCGGGCGCACAGGCGGCCTGGCGGATCATCAATGTGCACGACAACCACAGCACTCTGATGGGCACGGGCATCGTAAACATTATCCACACCGTTATCCTCCCCTTCCTCAAGGTAGCCACCAACCAATGCGTCTTCTGCGGTTCAGGCGAGCTGGTAAAGAAAAGCTACCTCGAAGAGCGCGGCGGTTGGACGGCTGGAGCGCTGACGGAGGACGTGGACTATTCCCTGCGTGTAATCACCGATGGCAAGCGCATCGCCTATGTGGATGACCTGCGGATTCGTTGCGAAGCCCCCTACACGCCGGGCGACCTGTTCCGTCAGCAGATGCGCTGGGCCTACGGTGTAATGCGCGCGTTCATGGCGCATGGAAAAAAGCTTTTCCTTTCGCGCACCATCCAGAAGCGCACCAAGTTTGCCGCCTTCCTGTTCAGCAGCGGCTATGTGATGGTTACCCTGCTCTTGCTAACGATGGTTCTCGGAACACTAACCCTCGTATCGGGAATACTGGGGCTTGATCCGACCGTAGTGCAATCCCCCTCCTACACCGTTGGACATCTTGTCTACGATTCCATCGTCAACCTCCTGCTCACCTGCGGACTGCTCGTTTCCGCCATCGCGGCAGGGTTCATCAACGGCTTCGGTTTCCGCAATCTCGGAAAGCTGGTGGTGGCCTCGCTGACCATCGGCGTCATTTGCATGTTTTTCGTTGGTCGCGGCCTCATTACCGCCTGGCTGGGCCTGCCGATGAAATGGTTCATGATGAAGAAAGCCGGCAACGAACAGGCTATTTCGGCATAATTCCTGCTTATATCCGCTCTGAATAAGCTCTTTTGCCCAATGTGGTCAAAGGAGTAGTGAGTAAGGAGGTATATTATGTTTCTGAAGCATGTGCCAACGAACGACCTGGTTGAGGTCATCGATCTGCCGGATGTAATCAATCCGCACTCGCCGACCATTCGGGCTCGATCGCATGCGGGCGAAGTGATTCAGCGACCGGAAAACTTCCTGAAGACGGAACTCGCGTTCCCTTCGGGTGAAGCGTTGCCGCTCTGCTGGATTGACGTCCACTACGGCGAACATCTCGCGGCCTGATCACAGTCCCAGATTTGCGAGGATCCGGGGGGTTCTTCTTTCCCCCGGATCCATATTGCGTGGTGTCTGTCTCGGCATTGCGCTTTTTTACGAGCCCCTTCCCTTTTGTCATTTGAAATAGGGCTCCCAAAATATAACTTTCCGCGACTGGCACATTTGTCTAAGTATCCTTCTTTTAACCATATAGGTGCTTCTTACAACGCAAGGTTGGCGGCGAACAAACCTCTTCGGCATAATTTCTGCTACATACTCCTCAAAGCAAACTCTTTTGAGTCAATGCGACTGAAAGAGTAGAGAGAAAAAGAGGTATATTATGTTTCTGAAGCAAGTATCAACAGGTGATCTGGTTGAGGTCGTTGACTTGACCGATGTGATCAACCCCTACTCGGCGACCATACGGGCGAAGGTGCATACGGGCGAGATGATCCATCGCCCGGAAGTCTTCCTGAAGACGGAGCTGACCTTCCCTTCCGGGGAATCGCTACCGCTCTGCTGGATTGATGGCCAATATCAAAACCACGCTGCCGCCTGACTATAAAAAGCTTTTGGATTGAACCCTTTTGATAAATGGAGGGTCGAAGGGGGTAAATGAAGGAGGTGTATTGTGTTTTTGAAGCATGTACCAACGGGTGATCTGGTTGAGGTCATCGATCTGCCGGATGTAATCGACCCCTATTCAGCGACCATACGGGCGCGGGCGCAAGTGGGCGAGCTCATCCAGCGCCCGGAAAAATTCCTGAAAACGGAACTGGCCTTCCCTTCCGGGGAATCGCTACCGCTCTGCTGGACTGACGGCCACTACCGCGAACACATCGCGGCCTGAGCGCAGGCTCCGGTTTCGTGAGAAAACGGGGCTTTTCTTTTATCTCTTATCCGTGTATTGCGTGATGTCTGTTTTGACATCGCGCTTTTTTGCGAAACCCTGAAAGAGGAGTTAGGGATGCTCGATTTTTGGCTACCGATGGTTCTGTTGTTCGTTGCGGCAACGGTTGCGGCGATTGCCGCGCAGCGCAAGCGCGACCGTTGCCTGAAATATTTCAACCGCGAACCGGTGATGATCCTGATGCAGTCCGGCAAGTGGTTGTGGGGACGCTTCATGGCCTATCCCAAGGCGATGGAGCTGGTCTTTGAAAATCCGGAAGCCGACGAATCCGGCCACAGCAAAGCCAGCTATGTACTCTACACACCGGAGGTCGATGGCATTAAGAAAATTCTCCAGTCGCCTCCTGCGGCGGGAACGAAGGGATATGAAACGTGGCAAAAAGAGACTCAGCGCATCGCCAATCCATCGTTGCTGCGCCGCTTCCGCCGTTGGACATGGAACATTTTCAACACGTTACGCGATGCCATTTCGCAATCGCTCGGAATGATTATTGGCACCATGAAAAAAAGCACCCCGATGGGTAAAGTATCCGGTGCGGACAAACGCGCGGGTGATATTGGCAATACCCTGCTCGGCACCGTGCCGAACGCCTACGAGCCGGTGCTGGAAAAATACCTCGGCAAGCAGGTGGTTGTTGAAATGCTCGAAGATGGAGAGGTCATCGAGTTTGCCGGCTTGCTGCAGGAATATTCCGGGAAATACCTGTTGCTACGCGATGTGGCCTACCAGCCCGGCATCGATATCGGCACCCTCCTGCCCGACCGCTTCGACGTCATCTTTCCGCGAAACAAGGCGCTCGTCCGCCACTGCTTGAATTGATTAACAGAAGAACGCGAAGGTCGCGAAGGAGAAGCTTTGTTTCCTTTAGCGCTGAGCAGCGCGAAAATAATTTTTGTAGAAAAGAGTGCCAAAGGCACGTTTCACCGAGTGTAGAAAATGAAATTCACCTTTCTAGGAACGGGGACATCGCACGGGATTCCAATGATTGGATGTTCGTGCGAGGTGTGCACTTCCACCGATGTTAAAAACAAGCGGTGGCGGTGCAGCCTGTATGTCGTAACCGAAGGGCAGCATCTGGTGTTCGATACCCCGCCGGACTTCCGCGAGCAGGTGCTCCGCTTCGGCGTCGAACGCGTCGATGCCGTTTTCCTGACCCACCCGCATGCCGACCATATCTTTGGCTTCGACGATGTTCGTCGCTTCAGCACCTTGCAAGAGCAGCATATCCCTGTCTACGGATCGCCCGAAACCATTCGGATGATGCGCACCAAGTTCGAATATGTCGATCGGTCAAGCTACGGGTTTGAAAGCGTTCCGCGCGTCTGTTTTAGCGAACAGACTAAGCCGGTTTCCATTGGTAATGCAACCATCACCCCCCTGCCCGTCTGGCATGGCAAGGAAATGATCTATGGCTTCTTGATCGAGGGGGACGGAAAACGACTGGGCTATATTCCCGATTGCAACAGCATCCCGGACAAAACCCTCCAGTGCCTGAAAAACCTGGATGCCATGATTCTCGATGGCCTCCGCCCGCAGGAACACCCCACCCACTTTTCCATCGACAAGGCGGTCGAAATGCTCGGACGCATCGGCGCAAGGCAGTCGTTCATTACCCACCTCACCCACAACTCGGAACACCACGAACTCCAGGCCCGCCTCGGCGACGCCGTCACCGTGCCGTGGGATGGAATGCGCGTGGAACTCTAGTAGTTGATTCCCCTCCTCTCCCCCAGCATTGCGCTCCATGCGCTTAATCGCCCATCAAGAAAGCTGAGTACAGGCTCCCGCCGACAGAGTAATTCCAAGGTGGAAGGGGGTCAGAGTACCCGCTTTAGTCAACCCTGATTTTTAAGTTTTGTTTTTGGCATGGCGGGAGGGGCTCCGCTAAAGAGCGGGTTTTTCTTTTCGGGAAGGGGGAGTTCTATTTCGTAGATGGCCTCGATGCGGTTGCGCCATTGGCCGAGGGGGTTGTCCTTGTGGAAAGCGGTATGCACTACGGTACCGGCTACCATGACGAAGTGGTCAAAAGATGCTCAAAGAGAATATCCCCACTCCCCGCATGGAACAGGATGTCGATCAGGCATGGAAAAAATACCCGAAAGGGTTCGTGGCCTTTGTCGAGAAGGAAGGCGATGGTGCGGGCGCGGAACAGCTCTTCCAGCGGGCGGGGACTTGTTTCAGGCCGGACGTGGAACCCGCCGCCGCGCACGAAGAGACCGTCGGCGACAATCGCATGGAGATGCGGATGGTTACCAATCTACAACTGTCCAGGTCCCTCGTTTTCCAGAGACTCGGTGCGACTGTTTATTACATATTTTCCGGGTTCACCAATGCGTAGTTCCTTGCCCTTAAAATGGACAACCAGCGTAGCAGATGACATGGAATGAATATATATCTTAATTCGATCCGAAGTCACCGCCACATCCATGGACACACCCTGATACTTGATATTACGCACCGCCATTTTTGAACAGGCTTTTGGCAGGTTGGGCTCAATATTCAGCACCTGCCCGTCGGGGCGCAGGCCCATGAAGCCGAGGGGGACGACCGCGGAGAGCATGCTGCTTTCCGTAAACTCAAAGTCGATGCCGACCCCGCCTGCGGTGCCCCCGCCTTGCAACGTGGTGCCGCCCTTTCCGTCGTTGTAATAGTTGCGGTAGCCGCCGTAAGCCGCGACCTCTTCGTCCCAGTCGCGGATGGCCATCAGCCGCACCCAGGCGTTGTCGGGGCCGAGCGTTTTGATGCGGCTCATGATGTCGTAGAAGGAGAAGCCGAGCACCGCGCCGCCATCCTGCACCTGCCCGCCGAACGGCAGGGTTTCGGGGCCGGTCCAGGCATGGGCATACCATTCGACATTGCGTTTGGTGGTGGCACGCGGCGCGAGGTGATAGCGGTAGATGTCCGCCCCCGTCGAGGTATCACCGTCCACAATGCGCTCGCCATTGATCCATTCCATAATCTGCCGGGCGTGTTCGTCATTCGCAATGCCGTAATGTATTGCTTCGAGGTTGACGAAGGTGAAGCCGTAGTCATGCGGAATGCCATCGGCATCAATCGTTCCGACAAAACGCCCGGCCTGTTCGTTCCAGAATTTTTGATTGGTCACCGTCTTCACGTCGGCCGCGTGTTTGCGAAGAGAATCGGAGGTCCACTGAGCGGCGGGAAGGTTTTCAACCGTTCCCGCCCTACAAACTTCTTCGAGCTGAGCCATCGCAAGCAGCGAAGCGTAATAATGAGTGGTGGTGTACATGTCGTCCCAGCCGAAGGGAAGCAGATCCCAGTAGTTGCCGCCCTTGCCGTGGCCGACATGCCAGGTCTTTGTTCCATCCGGATTCACATCATAACCGGGGCGCCCGTCGTGGCCGTGCCAGGTGTTGCGGATGTGATTGAATTTGAGACCGCCGCCTTCATTCATCATGTAGCGCATAGCGGTGCGCAACTTCGGCATGATTTGTTTTAGGAAATCGGCATCGCCCGTCCAGCGGAAATATTCAAAAGCCGACTTCACGTAGATGGCGTTATTCACCAGATGGCGCGTATCCCAGTGCGTGAAGATGGAGCGCACAAAAAGAGTTTGGTCTTTTTGCCACTCCCCTTCGGGTCGTTTCTTTTGGGGAGTACCAAAAGCACTTTCGGAATACCTCAGGTCCAACCCTTGGAAACGAAAACGAATGCGGGTGATTTCTCCGCTCCATGCAGAATGTTTATGGAGCGAAATAATGGAGTGGAACATGCCGGTGCTTTCGCTGCGCCCCGGGCCGTCGATCCAGTCGGCGGAAAAGGCCATGCGCTGATCGCTACTCCAGTCACTGTCGCCTTCACGCATCCATTCAATGATTCCCCCCTCGCATTCCGCCTTCCAACGAATCTGAATGTAGGGGCAGTTAAATGCATCCAGCTCCACGCCCTCAGGACTGGTCAGCGTGGGATCCGCACCCGTCACCGCCAGCTTCCACGCGTGCTTTTCCTCGAAGAGCCCGCTGGATTCTAAATCGTCGAGCTCCCAGGTTTTTGTTGCGGCTTCGCCGAAATGTTCCGGCGCAAACTCACGCGCCGGGTCATAACAAATTTCCCAGCCGAGCTTCTTGTCGTAAAAATGCCAACCGGCGGTGACGCCGCGGAAGCCATTCTCTCCCGGTACCTGCACCCAATGCGGAAATGGCCAGCCCAAATCATGGGAGCTGGCTCCGTGCTGCTGCGCGGCCACATAGCCCTCCGCATCCAGCCGATCATTCAGAAGACTCCTCCGGGTAAACTTCTGAATAGAAGCGCCCTCGCGCTGAGCATCGTTGAGCCAGCTGTCGGCAATGGCCAGATATTCGCGCGGGAAAATCGCTGGGCCGATGTCGATCCGGTTGGTAAAAAACGACTGCACATAGCCGTTGTACCAGATTGAGGATTGCGGACAATCCGCAAACTCAAACTGCGTCACCTTTTCGCCGACCGTCCCTTTTCCAAAGGCTGGAAAACCTGCGATCATCATTAAACAAAAAATCCATTTTTTTATATTCATTTTTCCAACGTTGGGAAGCAGGCCGAATTTCAGTTACTTTCGATCTGCCTTCTTGCCATGTGAGACACTTCGTTGTTTGTTTCACAAATCATGCTTCGCGGCGTTCCTTAGCGAGCCATTCTCTACCCGCTCATACGTAAATTTTTTGACAGAATCATTTAACGACAGAATCATTGAGACTGATAGGAAATCGCTTTTTAGGCGATTGGGGTACGCACCCCGAAAGCTCGTTTTAAAGAGCGGTTTCATGGGAAGAGGTGTAGTGAAACGCGGGATTTTTGTCAAGATTGGCGGCCTGCCCATCCGGGTCAGAACGCTTATTTCATCATTTCCGCCGCAACGCGGTTGGAAACACGCATCTACATTCAGGAAACCGCGATGTTTACGAGACGGCCGGGGACTACGATTACCTTGCGAATGGTTTTTCCTTCTAGCCATTGCTGGATCTTTT
>DAOUQA010000231.1 GCA_030625905.1 Kiritimatiellales bacterium
AATCGGCAATCGAACTGATCAGGCTACGGATCTTCGGCTGCGCCGTGCGCTTCGTATGGCTTCGGAAATAGCTCTGCACCCGCTTGCGCAGCGAGGCCGCCTTGCCGATATAGATAATCTTCCCGTCCCCGTCGCGCATCAAATAGCACCCCGGCGCATCCGGCAGGTTTTTCAGCTTTTCCTTGATGGTTTTTGAAAGTTCCATGGGGTCTGTTGTCACCCTGTTTCGCCCGTCAACATTTCCAACGTTCCGCCGGGCTTACGTCCTTGAGACGGTGCTAGTGCTCAGGGCTCCTTTTTTGCGCCCTGTTCAATCTCGCGCGATTCAATCAATCTTGCATTGGCGGTCTCGACGGCTTTATGCAGTTTCTGCTCCAAGAGCTCGCGGGGCGGGAGTCCGGTCAGATATTCCGCGACATGGATGCCGAACTGGCTCAGCACCATCTGCCCTTTGTATTCCGCCTTGAAATCCCCGAGTTTAAGATCGATCACAATCAGGCGGTTAAGTTGACGATGAAAGAAGAGCAGATCGATGTAATAGTCGGCGTTGTCCATCCACGCCAGTGCACAGTTGCCTTGCCCCGTTTTTAGAAAGACCAGCACCCCTTCGGGCAGGTTGTCCGTCGCATCCCCCGGGCGGGCGGAATAAACCACGTCCGGAAGATCCTGAATGATCTTCGTCAATATTGTCAAAAATTCGCGGCATTCCACTTCCCCATTAGGCATCTTCAACATTCAACGTCGAAGTACAATAGAGTTCAGTCCGTCATTCAGCAAGAGCAACCCCTTGAAAAGAAAAGTTCCCTTGCCCTTCGCCATCCGTTTTCTCGCGAATTAAGGCTTGAGCCTTTTGAGACGAAGTACAACCATGGGATTCAACCAAGGAGCTACATGGAATTCCTGCTCAATATACTAAAGGAGATCTGGCTCGTTACGGGGACGATGGCACCCTATCTCCTGTTCGGATTCCTGATGGCCGGCATACTATCCGTCCTGATCTCACAGGACTATGTACGTCGGCATCTCGGCGGAGGTGGCTGGCTGCAATCGCTCAAGGCGGCGGTGCTCGGGGTTCCCTTGCCCATCTGCTCGTGCGGCGTCATCCCGCTGGCCGCCTCGTTGCGCAAGCACGGCGCAAGCCGCGCCGCAACCGCCTCGTTCCTCGCCTCCACCCCGCAGACAGGCGTGGACAGCCTGATGATCACCTATGCCCTGCTCGGGTGGGTCTACGCCCTGTTCCGTGCGGTGGTCGCCTTTGTTTCCGGCGTTCTCTGCGGCGCGGCCGTCGGCGCCGTCTCGCCCAAGGAGGAAGAAGAGGCTCCCGAGTGTACCGATGAATGCTGCCAGCCAAAGAGTTCCCATATCATCAAACGCATGCTCTCCTATGGATTCATCGCCCTACCCCGCAACATTGCCAGAGCCATGGTGCTCGGCATCATTGTTTCCGGCATCATCAGCGGGCTGATCCCGGAAAACTTTTTTGCCGACCGCATGGGCAACTCCGTGGTGACCATGTTCCTCATGCTGCTTATCGGAATCCCGCTCTATGTGTGCTCCTCCGGCTCGGTACCCATTGCGCTCGCATTCATAAAAGCAGGCATATCGCCCGGAGCCGTGTTGATTTTCCTCATCACCGGCCCCGCCACCAATGCGGCGACGCTGACCACCCTGTGGAAAATTATCGGCCGAAAGCAACTGGTCGTTTTCCTCGCCACCCTCTCGCTATGCGCACTCTCCGCCGGGTTTATCATGAATTCCATGGAACTGCATCTGGACGTTGTTGAACATGCCTGCAAGTCCGACATGCACGCCGGATGGTTTGAATATCTCTGCACAACGGTTCTGGTCGGTATCCTGATTAAAGGCATGTTGCCTGAAAAACACAAAGACTCCTGCTGCAAAGAGTAGGTGTTGATCTTCCTGCACTACATCATAATAGGATGGATAGCTTATAAAATAATATTTATTTTAGCTTTATTTTTATCAATAGATAATGGAAAGTCTTGGTCTAATCAATTTTAGAAGGGCGACTTAATTATGAAAAAACCAGTCTATTCACTTATGGTTATCGATGACCACCCCATCATTCACAGCGCATTGGAGACCTTGCTGGGTTCCGATGGAATCTTTTTAATCGATACGTTTGCAAGCTCTGCAATAGAGGCCATGAAGCTCCTTAAGAGCGTGGATCCTGATCTGGTTATCGCCGACCTGTCCCTAGGTGATTCCGATGGAACCTACCTGATCCAGAAAATCCATAATAAATACCCGAAAATACGCATTTTGGTTTATTCCATGTCCGAGGAAAAACTCTTCGGCGAACGTGTAGCTACCGCGGGAGCCTGTGGCTATGTGATGAAAACATCCAGGCCATCCATCCTTAAAGAGGCGCTCCATTCCATTATAAACGGAAACCCCTTTTTCTCAGACGAGATTGTAAGGCGTATCCGCAAGAGGAAATGTGGAAGACCCACCGCACCGCAGAGTGCGCTAGACCATCTCTCCAACCGCGAGATGGACGTTTTTAAGCTCATTGGCGAGGGACTCAATACCATACATATCAGCAAAAAGTTCAATATCAGCAAAAACACCGTCGACACCCACCGCATCAACATCAGGAAAAAACTTGGCCTATCCAATGGGAAGGCCCTCGACCGCATGGCCTACGAAGTCATCATGCAGAGGACGCTCCCCAAGAAAAAATAGGCGTGAGGCGTGAGGCGTGAGGCGTGAGGCGTGAGGCGTGAGGCGTGAGGCGTGAGGCGTGAGGCGTGAGGCGTGATCATTCTGTAATCTGCGAACCCCATCAAGAGGAAATCACGACTCAATCGCCACTCGCCAGGAATTCAAATCACGCCTCACGTTTCACTTTTCACGAAAAAGACAGGCAGGGCGGTAAGCCGGATTCTGTTCCCCTTTCGGGGTCGATCATTTATCTAATGCGATCAACCCGAAACTCAAACGAGGCGGGCCGCCTCTCGGTCCCTATTTGATCTTGCTCCTGACGTGGTTTACCCTTCCCCATCGGTTACCCTCGGGGAGGTTGTCTCTTACCCCACCATTTCACCCTTACCTAGCCAGCAAAGCGGAAAATCCTACTTTCCAATT
>DAOUQA010000165.1 GCA_030625905.1 Kiritimatiellales bacterium
CCAGAATTTCGAATATTGAACATGGAACGCTGAACTCCGAAGGGTGTAGGGAACGCTTCACCGCCGCAGGCGGAAAGCGTTGGAAGCTATGGAAACTCAGAAAGAATCGTTAAGCAGTCGTTTTGCGCGGGTCTATGGAAGTCCTGGCGAAGCCCCGCGTGTTTTGGGATTGCTGCGCGCCTTTTGGCCACTATTGCTGATCTGCTTTGCCGCGGGCTATCTGGTCCGCGCTTGGTTGCCGCAACCGATCCTGAGCCAGTCGCACGTCGGCATACTCTTTTTTCTCGTTGCCGTGGCGGCAGCCATCCTGTTGGCGTGGAGCGACCGGCGGCTCGGTAATTTCCTAAAGGGAGCCAAGGGCGAGGAGTGGGTGGCGCACGAATTGGCGTTCCTGGGTTCGGAGTACGCGGTATTCAACGGACTTCGCTTGGCTGGCGGAAAGCAAAACTTCGACCACATCATCGTTGGCCCGGCCGGGGTGTTCGTGGTGGAGACCAAGAACTGGAAGGGCTCGGTCGAGTTCCGCGATGGCAAGCTCTATGCCGGCGGCAAGGAACCTTCCCGCCCGCCGCTCAAGCAAGTCAAGGCCGCCACCGCCGAGCTCGTGGAGTTCCTCGATGATTCCGGCAAGGGCGGTATTCCTGTTCACTCGGTGCTTTGTTTTGTCTCCACCGAACTTCCCGAGGAGATCATGAACGTCAATGGCGTCGTGGTCTGTGCTGGCGCACGCTTAATCGGCGTATTGCAGGAAATCTTCGGCGAACCCATTTCAGAATCCACCTGTGAGCAGGTGGTTGGCGAACTTCGAAAAGTAATCGAGTAGCAGAATATTCACAGGAGGGTAGCTTGCAACGAATATGCTTCCGTTCGGATTCGTTGCTTTTTCTAGAGTAGTTGCCATCAAGATCCGGAGGTTGAGTCATGAAAGCATTGGTACCCATCGCCAACGGCTTCGAGGAAATGGAAGCTGTCATCATTATCGACACGCTTCGGCGCGCCGAATGGGATGTTACCGTGGCGGGACTCACCGCCGGAACCATCGAAGCCGCAAATGGCGTGAAGTTGGTTTCCGACACCCCTTGGGATCAGATCAATCCCGCCGACTACGATGTGCTGCTGCTTCCCGGAGGGTTTGGCGGCACGGTAGCACTGAGCGAGCACGCCGGCGTCCAGCAGGCGTTACGCGACTTTAATGAAAAAGGGAAATGGATCGGTTCCATCTGCGCGGCCGCGTTGGCACTGCATGCCGCCGGAATTCTTGAAGGAAAAAAATTCACCTGCTATCCCGGCGTCGAGCAAAAGCTGCCATCGAATGTGCAGCCCGTGGATGAAATCGTCGTGGTCGACGGCCACCTCATCACCAGCCAAGGCCCCGGCACTGCGTTCGAATTTGCCCTCAAGGTCATTGCCGAGTGCAGCAGCCCCAATGCGGCCAATACCGTTCGCGCTGGCTTGCTGCTTTAATGTAGACGGAGCATCTTGCTCCGTTGCGCACGCTGAGCCGTTCTAATGCAATGGAGCAAGATGCTCCATCTACAATATTACAAATCCGCAAACGGGTTGTTGGCGAAGCCTTGCGGCTTTTGGGACGGGTTGCTTGGCCTCTGCTGATTTTGCGATTTCTGTTTCTGATCAGGGACGGGTTTTGTGGAGGCCTGCTTCTTCTTGGCGGTGAGCGAAATGCGTTTTCGCTTCATGTCCACTTCCAGCACACGGACATTAATGCGGTCGCCTGCTTGAACGACATCGGCCGGATCCTTGACGAAGCGGTCGGCGAGCTGGGAAATATGCACCAGGCCATCCTGGTGTACGCCGATGTCGAAAAACGCGCCGAAGGCGGTGACGTTGGTGACGATGCCTTTGAGCTCCATCCCTTCCTTTAGATCCTTCAGGGTCATCACATCTTCGCGGAAGCCGACCTCCTCGAACTGCTCGCGCGGATCGCGGCCGGGCTTCTTTAGCTCGTCGATGATGTCCTTGAGCGTGAGCTCGCCAATATCATCGCCAATGTAGTTCGCGATCTTTATCTTGCTGACGACCTCGACGTTGCCAACGAGCTTTTCGAGTGGCTCGCTGAGGTCGGCGGAAATCTGTTCAACGAGCTTATAGCGCTCCGGGTGGACAGCAGAAGCGTCTAGAGGCTGGCTGCCGCCGTGGATGCGCAGGAATCCAGCGGCTTGCTCGAAGGAGCGTGAGCCGAGGCCGGCAACTTTAAGGACTTCCTTGCGACTTTTGAATGCGCCGTTGGCATTGCGGTATTCGACAATCTTTTTAGCGAGACTTCCGCCGATGCCAGCGACACGCGAGAGCAGGGGGGCGCTGGCGGTGTTGAGTTCAACGCCGACGTGGTTCACGCAGCTCACGACCACTTCGTCTAGCTTATCCTTGAGTAGCTGCTGGTAGACATCGTGCTGGTATTGCCCGACGCCGATGGATTTGGGATCGGTTTTTACGAGTTCGGCAAGCGGATCCTGCAAGCGGCGGGCGATGGAGATGGCACCGCGTATGGTCAGGTCGAGGTCGGGAAACTCTTCGCGGGCGATAGGTGACGCGCTGTAGACCGAGGCACCGGCTTCGCTGACGGAGACGACGCTGATTTTTGCCTTCAGATCCTTCAAAAGCGATTTTGTGAAGGCCTCGGTTTCGCGTCCAGCGGTGCCGTTCCCAACGGCGATGGACTGCGGCTGATGCTTTTTAATAAATTCGGAAAGCTTGATTTTTGCCTGCTTTTCCTTTTCGGCGCTTTGGCCGAGATAGATCGTGATGGTGTCGAGATATTTTCCGGTGGCATCGACCGCTACGCATTTGCAGCCGGTGCGTAGCCCGGGGTCAATGCCGATAATGGGTTTTTCGCCGTAGGGTGCCGCGAGCAGGAGGCTCCGTAGGTTTTTAGCGAAAATTTCGACGGCAGAGCGGTCGGCCTTCATTTTCATTTCGACGGAAACATCGATCTCAACGCTGGTGGTGAGTAGCCGCTTGTAGGCATCGTGGATCGACTTTTCCAGTTCCGGGTAAAAGGGCGACGTAGGATTGGCGGCGCAGATTTCCTTCATACGATCAATCTGCGGGGCGGCATCGATCACCAGTTTTCGCCGCAGTACACCCTCGGTTTCGCCGCGACGGATCGCGAGGTAGCGGTGCGATGGAATGGCGGCGATGGGCTGGGAAAAGTCGAAGTAGTCTTTATATTTCGAATCTTCATCGGTCTCTTTGGTTGAGGAGGACGAGGTGATGGCTCCGGTCTTGAAATAGGCTTCGCGGATGAGCGCGCGCACTTCCGCCATTTCGGCAATCTGTTCTGCCACGATATCGCGTGCGCCAGCGAGGGCTTCTTCGGCGGTAGCGACTTCTTTTTCTTTGTTGATAAAGCCTTCCGCTGCCTCTTCAGGATTGCCGGTTGCGGCTTGTTCTGCGATGAGGTTTGCCAGCGGTTCCAATCCCTTTTCTTTTGCAATCATGGCGCGGGTGCGGCGCTTGGGCTTGTAGGGGAGGTAGAGGTCTTCGAGTTCCGTTTTGGAGAGGCTCGCTTTAATCTTTTTCTTCAACTCGTCGGTCAGTTTGCCTTGTTCCTCGATGGTTTTAAGAATGGTCTGGCGGCGCGATTCGAGCGTGTTGTAATACGTCAGCTTTTCCTGAATATCCATAATCTGGACTTCATCCAAATTGCCGTGCGTCTCCTTGCGGTAGCGGGCAATAAACGGAACCGTGTTGCCCTCGGCAAACAGCTTTGCCACGGCGGCCACCTGCCGCGCGGAAATGTTTAGGTCTTTCGATGCAAACGGGACGGGGTCAAATGGAGTCATAAATCGATATTTCCTGCGGTTGAAGTTAAGCGAGAGGATCTTAAAAGCATGTGGTTTCGTCAAGCCTACGGTACGTATTGCCGCGCATGGCGCGGACGTAGACGGAGCCTCTTGCTCCGTTTGGGTTGGGCTTGTGCGATGAATCTAGCTTTGCAATGGATAGAAACGCGCGGTGTTCTTGCTGAATGGAGCAGGATGCTCCGTCTACTTTCTTGGTGCACGTAGCGTGAGGGTGTGGTTGAAGATGGGGGCGCTTTCGGTGTGGTCGAGGTCGGCGCAGAAGTAGCCGACGCGTTCGAATTGGTAGCGGTTGCCGGGCTGTGTTTTCCCGAGGGAAGCTTCAAGTTTGGCGGTGGTGACTTGCAGGGCATCGGGATTGATGAGATCTTTGAAGTCGGCTTCTTTGTCGGCGAGGGGATTTTCTTCGGTGAAGAGGCGGTCGTAGTTGCGGATCTGGGCGTCGACGCAGTGGTTGGCGGAAACCCAGTGGATGGTGCCTTTGACTTTACGACCGTCGGGGGCGCTGCCGCCTTTGCTTTCGGGGTCGTAGGTGCAGGTGATGGAGGCGACGTTGCCGTCGGCCTCTTTTTCAACGGCGGTACAGGTGGCGAGGTAGGCGCCGCGTAGGCGGACTTCGCGGCCGACGAAGAAGCCTTTGAATTTGTTGTTGGGCGGTACGTCGATGTAGTCGGAGCGTTCGATGAATAGCTCGCGGCTGAAGGGGACGGTGCGGGTGCCGAGCTCTTCTTTCTTGGGGTGGTTGGGGAGGTCGAAGGTTTCGACGAGGTCGGCGGGATAGTTTCCGATGATGACTTTGATGGGGTCGAGCACAGCCATGGCACGGGGGGAGGTTTCGTTGAGGTCGTCGCGGACGCAGCTTTCGAGCAGCTCGACTTCGGAGATGCTTTCGACCTTGGTGGCACCGACGATCCCGCAGAGCTTGC
>DAOUQA010000071.1 GCA_030625905.1 Kiritimatiellales bacterium
CTAGTGAACTTTTGACTTCATCCGGAAGAAATACGCCACTACGCTTATTTGATGCGTTATCAATACTGATTAGTTTGGTGTCAGGAAAAAGCTCCATATAACTCGCCGAAAACAATCTTTCATATCGGGTATTGAACCTAATTCGTGTGCCTCTATACGCGAATGGGAATCTTTCTTTTAACTCAAAGAGAACACCTTTTTCGGAGGGGTTTGTGGCCGAGATAATATTGACAGGTTCAACGGTAACAACCCGCCTTTCGCTTATTGCCGCAATAATAGTTTTTTCGTTATTTACCACTATTTGGTAGTCTGCATAAAGACTTCGGACAACCTCCAGTGCATTTTCAAATGCTATGGGAAGGCCAGTATCAATCGCACTTACATTCTCTGTACTAGTAGAAATAGTTATAGGAAGGGTCTTTGAGCTTACCATATGACTTTCATAGAAATTAGATGCGGTTCCGCAACCGCTTAACGCCAGGCATGCTAATGTCAGTATATAATATTTTATGTTCATATTGGTTTCCCTTTATTAACTATCACACATTCCACAAGGCTCCGCCTCTCGAGGTGTGTATAGATACCATCATTAATCGAAATAGGGGTCAGCCGATGAATCTTAGAAAACGCCATCCTCCCCTATTCATTTTTCTCTCACAACATCCTTGATTCTAAGAGTCATCGGCTGACCCCTATTTCTATTTCGGCAGATAGCTATATCCCAGTTCATCGAACCAGTCGATGGCGGCTTCTTCTACGATGGACTCGGTTAATCGGCTCATGCCTCAGCCAGTTCCGCTTCTTCTTCAAGGATCTGTTCAACCTGCGGCGGGCCAATCACAGTAAGTTTATTTTTACCTTTTGAACGGATCGATTTTTGGCTATCCCCAACCATCTTGGCAATATTCACAAAGCACTCGTCATGAAATGCTGTAACTGCTTTTTCCATATGGGCATCGCCCTTGCTGAGCTTAACCAAATGCTGGAGTAGCTTAATCATTTCAAAAGCGTGCACCTTCACCCGATCTACAATCTTCATTTTCTTTGGGAGAAAAACGAGAGACATCTCCATGCCCAGAGCATCTGAATAATCCAATAAATCCCCAACGGAAATCTGACGATCCTCCTTGGTTTCCAGCTTGGAAACGCGCCCTTGTGTCCACCCCAGCTTTTCCGCCGCCTTTGCCTGCGACATTTTCTTCTGACTGCGCATCACCGTAAGAAGCCTAGAAAGCTGACGGGCGTTGATATAGTCCACCTGACGCTTTTTCTGCGCCGCTGGGAGATCCATTGATTTCAGGACATCCGCCACATTTGTGTACCGCTTAGCCATTATGCGTTCCTCCGTTTAATCTGCCGCGCCTTTTTACGGCAGGTTTCAATATCCTGTTTTTGTGAATCCTTGTCACCAATACCGAGCAAATAAACCGTCTGATGGATCACCGCCGCATAAACATATAACCGCGTAACCTTTAACGTGCCCGTCTTCTTGTCCGTATCCTTTTTTGCCCCACGCTGGTCGATCGCCACCATGCCCTCCGGCTCGGAATGAACAAATGGCTGCTGGTTGGCAATCTGCGTATTGCCTGTTTCTTGAAGCACCGCAAGGTAGGTCTCCAAATTACTCATTGCGGCAGAGGCTTCGTTCTCGTGCTTTTTGACAAACCTTTTATATTGGTTATCAAAGCCTGTAGCCTTCTCAATTCCCCACATCAAGCACCCCCTTATATTCCATTATGGAATAATTGTCTACGGCAAATATATAAAATCAATCCTGCGCCTCTCTGCTTTTGTGGCCAGCTCATCAGGAATACCATCAAAGATGCTACCCTTAACACCCCCAGTCATAACGTACAATTACGTACACGTTAATGCTTATGAAGACCGTCATCAAGACACAACCCCTGATAATGCGTATGGGGTTCCCCTAGTAATTTTTACTAGTGCCGCCCTTAAGTTCCCGGTGAAAAATTTCCACGTGCTGGCAGTCCAAACCCCAAAAAAAGAAACCCCCCAACACATCGCCTTAGTTATTGATTAGTTTTATCCTGCACACCAGCATAGTGCATATCCTGCTTTACCGCAGGAAACTACCTTCATTCATCCGAATACCGAAAGGAGGCGTGCTTATCTTGTGGCTAAACAGTTCCGAAAGGAAAAGACAGCAAGGGACAGATCCAATCCAATAAGCAAAGAAAAACCCCGCTATTGTTGACAACAACGAGGTTTTAAGGGTGTGGGCCTGGAGGGACTTGAACCCCCGGCAAAGAGATTATGAGTCTCCTGCTCTGACCAACTGAGCTACAGGCCCTTTGATTCGGAAAGAAGAGCGAATAGATACTAGAATCCCCGTCAACAAGGCAAGGGGCATTTGAGCTTTTATGCCGATGGTGCCCCGAAAACAAAAAAGCACCCCGAAGCTTCGGGGCGCTTTTTCCAGTCCTAGAATCCAAATCCTAGTAGTTGCCGGTGCTGACTGCGGCAGGAACGGCTTTCTTGAAGGCTTCTCCCGGATTCTCGAGAATGCCAGCCACATTGCCCTCTTTGTCAAACAAGGTTTTTGGCCCCAGTTCGCGAATCTTGGCGATGCCCTTGTCACGAATGTTCCTCCCGGAACGGGTATCGACAATCTTTCCGTTCTTGTCGACCACGACGAGCAGGTACGTTACATATTTTCCGCCGACATTGATGTTTCCGCTTGTTCTTCTCATTGAATACATTGGGCTGGAAAACGCGAAGGTGTTATCGTTTTCTTTGGTAAAGTTAAACTCTTTCTTAACAACATCAATAATGCCGTAAAGGTCGGTTTGAATTTGTTGCCCGATCACATAGAGTTCGGCGGTCAATGGGTCGGAGTAGGGCTGTCCGCCAGATTTCCGGATTTTGACATGGCACTGAATATTCTCAACTTTGGCTTCACCACTATCGCCAGCGCCAATGCTCTTTTTGCTCCGCTTCGCGGAAACATCGATGTCAACCCGTAGCGGGAACGTGGCATGCGCACTTGTCGCCACAATCGACCCCAAAACCACCATACTCAAAAAACCTTTAGTCAAACCTTTCATCAGCACTCCTCCATTTATTATTAGGTACTGTATAAAACATTGGCGGAACCTAAGCAATATAATTCTACTTTTCGGTTTCTTCCTGTACGTCCGGAGCCTCTTCGGAATTCTGCTTGGCTGGAAGCCAGACCTTGACCTGTTTGGTGCGATTACCCCAGTGGCGGGCGAACCAGTGGTTCGGGCGGTAGAGGTCGATGTGTTGTCCTTTGATTGCGCCGCCGGTATCCTCGACGCGTCCATAGCCATAGCCGGGAATATGCAGGATGGTTCCGTAGGGATAGATGGAGGTGTCGGCCGCGATGGTTCCGGGGCGAGCCATCGAGCCGGATGAGGTGATACCGACCTGCTTGATCCGGAATGATAATGCACCGGTTTTCTGGTAGGGGATAAACAGCAGCCACCTGTAGCTACAACAGCGGCGGCAGTGGCAGTAGGAAGTGGTTTTCATTTTAACGACCGTCGGATTTATCCCTTCCGGCGGGCGGATACGCTTCGGGAAATAGAACCGGCTTTCCTGTGCAAGCCAAACCAAGGCAATAACCGCGATGACCATTGGCCACCTGTTGGGGTTCTTTCGTCTTCGCAACATAACCCGGCAGAGCCTATCGGGCGTTGAGCTGCTTGCGTAGCGACTTGAGATCGCGTTCAGCCAAACGCACCTCGACGTGGGCGTCTTCCATGTTGGTAATATCCGGATCCAGCTCGATGAGCTTTTGGTAGTAGGGATCCATCTCGTCTTTTCCAAGTGTTTCCTTAGCGACGAGCGCTGAAAGCCACGCGGAGGCATGGCGATATTTGGAATTCGGATCCTCGGCGGTCTGCGCCGCATATCCCTTGGCTTTCGGGTAATCGCGCGAAACGAGTGCCATGAGTCCCTTGTAGTTGGTCTCTCCATACTCGGCCTTGAGATCGCGATCCTTGCTGGAACCATGCACGGCTCCCAGCGTTGCCCCCGTCGCGCCGCCCACCACGGCACCCTGGGCCGCACGCTCAATCGGGTTGCCCGTAAACAATCCCCAGAAGAATCCCGAAACCGCCCCGCCAAGCGCCCCATACGCCGCCCCCTTTTTGGCCTCTTCGCCCGCCGCCGATTTCGATTTGCATCCCGTGCCCATCAGCATGGAGGCTAAAACAAGGGTTCCCGCAACGTGTATTATCCGATTCTTCATATCATCACCTTTCCTTGAAAGGCCTGATAATAAGCAGCTTAGTCTCAAAGTAAAGCGCTTCCAGCTATTTCCGCCCCGTTCCGCCAGGTCACGGAACTCCGCACGATCGTGCAGAGTTCCGTGACTTCCCTATGGCTGGGGGGGGGCAACAGAAAAACTGCGGCGTATCGCTTGAAGGTGGCGGGACGAGTTGCTACATTTTGTGGGTTTTAAAGTAAGTTACATCCACATGTTGTGGTTTTTAGGGATTTTTTAGGTTCATATTCCATTTGCGGGGAATCGTGGGTATTGCGCATTTATACTAATAAGGTGTGGTGTCGGCTTCCATTCTGATGGAGCCGGTTACGCGCTCCCGAAGACGGGAAGCGCATGCTACACCATGCTTCTTGCAATCCCCCCGGAGATAGGTCATGAACCATTTTTTAGAGGATTTAGGCAAATGGCCGCTAAGAAAAAGCACGAATATACCGAAGACAAGATCAAGACGCTCTCGTCGCTCGAACACATCCGTCTACGCACGGGCATGTATATTGGCCGTACCGGAACGGGTGCGCACTATGACGACGGAATCTATATCCTCGTCAAAGAGGTGATCGACAACGGAATCGACGAATTCATCATGGGGCACGGCGACCGGATCGATGTAACCATAGAGGACGACATGGTGACGATCCGCGACTATGGTCGCGGCATCCCGTTGGGCAAGCTGGTCGACTGTGTTTCCAAGATCAACACCGGCGCGAAATACAACGACGACGTCTTCCAGTTCAGCGTCGGCCTCAACGGGGTTGGCACCAAGGCGGTGAACGCGCTCTCAAGCTACTTCCTCGTACGCAGCCACCGCGACGGCAAGTTTGTGGAGGCCGAATTCGAACGGGGCAAACTCGTTCGCGAGGAAAAGGGCAAGCACGACGATACAAACGGAACGCTCGTCTGCTTTTCACCCGATCCGGAAATTTTCAATAAATTCAGCTTCAACCCCGACCATCTGGCACGGCGCCTGCGCTTCTACGCCTATCTCAACGCCAAGCTGAAGATCTGGTTCAACGGTGAACTGTTCCACAGCAAGGGCGGCCTGCTCGACCTGATCCGCGACGAAAGCCAGTACGAAAAGATCTACACCCCCTTCCAATATTCGGACAAAATGCTGGAAGTCGCCTTCACGCACACCAACCGCTTTTCCGAGGAATACTATTCCTTCGTGAACGGCCAATACACCGCCGACGGCGGAACGCATCTCTCCGCCTTCCGCGAAGCACTGCTGCGCGGCGTCAACGACTTTGCCAACAAAAAGTTTTCCGGCGATGATGTCCGCGAAGGCGTGCTCGGTGCGGTGGCCATCCGCCTGAAGGAACCCGTCTTCGAGAGCCAAACCAAGAACAAGCTCGGCAACACCGAAATGCGTTCCGACCTCGTCGCCAAACTCTCGCAGGTCGTTGCCGACCTGCTGCACCGCAACCCGCTCGACGCAAAAAAGCTCATCGGGAAAATCGAGGAGACACAAAAGCTGCGCAAGGAGCTCAACTCGGTCAAGAAGCTCGCCCGCGACCGCTCCAAGGCCGTATCCATCCGCATTCCGCAGTTGAAGGATTGCAAGAACCACTTTAACCGCGAAAAGAAAAAGCACCTCGATACCCAGATTTTCATTACCGAGGGCCAGTCCGCCGCTGGCTCGATCATCAGCTGCCGCAACGCCAACAACCAGGCGATCTATACGCTTAAGGGCAAGCCGCTCAACGTCTGCGACCTCAAGCGCGACGCGCTCTACAAAAACGTTGAAATCTACAACCTTATGCGCGGGCTCAATATTGAGGAAAACCTCGACAACCTCCGCTACAACAACGTCATCCTTGCCACCGATGCCGACGTGGACGGGCTGCACATCCGCAACCTGATGATCACTCTCTTCCTGCGCTTTTTCGAGTCACTCGTGAAGGAGGGGCATTTGAAGATTCTCGAAACGCCGCTCTTCCGCGTCCGCAACAAGAAGGAGACCATTTATTGCTACTCCGACGCCGAACGCGAAAAGGCGCTCGACAAGCTCGGGCGCGGCGCGGAGATTACCCGGTTCAAAGGGCTCGGGGAAATTTCGCCAAAGGAATTCAAGGCCTTCATCAGCGAAAAAGGCATACGACTCACGCCCGTTTCCATCGAAGGCGACCACTCCATCTCGGAAATCCTCTCCTTCTACATGGGCAAGAACACACCTAGACGCCGCGAACACATCATGAAACACTTGGTAGTTGATTTAGAAATGCTATGAGCAAGATAAACAATAGTGACGAATTTCCCTTTGCAAACGAGGAAGCCGCCGACTTCAAAACAGAAGAATCTTCTGTCGAAGATGCAAGCAAAGAGTTCGACCCCATGAGTCTGGAACACGGGCCGTTGAAGCATCTGATTGACGACAACTTCCTGCAGTATGCCTCGTACGTTATCTGCGACCGTGCGATTCCCGCGCTCGAAGACGGACTCAAACCCGTTCAGCGCCGCATCATGCATGCGCTGAAGGATAAGGATGACGGGCGCTTCATCAAGGTCGCCAACATTGTCGGCCACACCATGCAGTACCACCCGCACGGCGATGCGTCGATTGCCGACGCGCTGGTGACGCTCACGAACAAGCGCTACCTGATCGAGGGGCAGGGGAACTACGGCAACATCTATACCGGCGACCGCGCGGCTGCATCGCGGTATATCGAATGCCGTCTCACCGAGCTCGCGCGCAGGGAACTCTTCAATAAGGATCTGACGGACTGGATCGCCAGCTATGACGGCCGCAATAAGGAACCCGTCACCCTGCCGTGCAAACTCCCGCTGATGCTGATGCTCGGCGCGGACGGCATTGCCGTTGGCCTTTCAACGAGCATCCTGCCGCACAACTTTATCGAGCTGCTCGAAGCGCAAATCGAAATCCTGCGCGAAAAGAAGCGTACGCCCGCCGAACTCAACCTCCTGCCGGATTTCCAAACCGGCGGCCTGATGGATGTCTCCGAATACAACAAGGGCAAAGGCAAGGTAAAGTTGCGTGCCAAGATCGAGCAGCGCAAAAACAACCGCCTCGTCATCACCGAGCTGCCGCACGGCACCAACACCGAATCGCTGACAGCCTCCATCGAGGATGCCGTCAAAAAGAAAAAGGTGCCCGTGCGCACCATCGATGACTTTACCGCCGAGAAGGTCGAAATCGAGTTGACGCTCACCCAGGGTGCGACGCAGGAAAAGGCGATCCAGTCGCTCTATGCCTTCACCAAATGCGAAACCTCCGTTTCAAGCCGCCTGATCTGCCTGCGAGACCATCGCCCCGTCGAAATGACGATCGACGAAGTGCTGCGTTTCAACACCCGGCAACTACTCGAAATCCTCGAAGGCGAGCTCAACCTGCGCAAGGCCAAGCTACTCGACAACTTCCACAACAAGACCCTTGTGCAGATCTTTGTCGAAAACCGGATCTACAAAAAAATCGAACAGTGCAAAACCTACGAGGCGGTCATCAAGGCCATCTACAAAGGGCTCGAACCGTTCAAGAAGCAGCTCAAGCGCAAGATCGTCGACGAAGATATCGAAATGCTGCTCGGCGTGCGCATCAAGCGCATCTCCCTGTTCGACATCGAAAAGAACCGCAAGGATATTGACGACATCCTTGCTGAGCTGGTACAGGTCGAAAAAGACCTGAAGGGATTGAAGGGGTATGCAACGCGCTACCTCAAGCGGCTCATCAAAGACTATAAGGCTGATTACCCGCGCTGCACCGAATCCACCTGTTTCAAGGAGATCGAAGTCCGTGAACTGACCGCCACCGAGCTGCAAATCAAGCGCGATGAAAATGGCTACATCGGTACCAACGTCAAAGGCGAAGTCATCATGGAATGCTCCTCGCTCGACAAACTGCTCGTGGTCTGGAGCAACGGCAAGTACAAGGTCATGCCGCCGCCGGAAAAACTATTCGTCGACGATAGCCTTGAACGCTGCGAAATCTTCGACCGCGAGAAGCCATACACGGCCATCTACACCGATGCGCGCATCACCTACCTCAAGCGCTTCAAGATTGGCGGCACCATCATGAACCGCGAATATTTCATTTCGAAGGGGGAGAAATCAAAGCTCCAGCTACTGGTCGATGGCACACCAGAAGCAATTTACGTCAAATACAACAAGGCCAAGGGGCAGCGGATCTTCCAGCAGCGGTTCAGTCCGGGCGATATCGCCGTCAAGGGCGTCAAGTCGCGCGGCAACCGGATGACCACCAAGAGCGTTAAATACATCGGCACCGAACCCGGCCGCTGGTGGGATCAAGACGACAATACCGTTCCCGACGGTGTTTTGCTGTAGGGGGGTATCGCATCACACAAAGGCACGAAGCCACAGAGACTAAAACAATAAAGGTTCAGGATATCTTTGTGCCTTTGCGGCTTGAGCGACCAATGGGAGCGGGTGTGATAAAAAATCGAGAGGCTTCGCAGGTTAGTGATGAGTTGTCGTAAAGGGACTCACCGATAATTGTCGGACTGTAACTTGTCGAGATAGTCCCCAGGGTTGATGTGGTCGGGCACCGCATAGCCAGGGGCTTCGGCGGACATCACCTTCGAGAGCTTTTCGCGCTTGAGCCAGAACTGCGGTTGCTGTTCGGCCAGCGCAATGTTCTTGATGTGCTTGCTGATCCGCCAGAAATTGGAGAGATAGTCGCTGAACAGCAGGCCGGCGATGGGGGTGATGGTCTTTTCCTCCACACGCTGGAAGTGTGCGTTGCGCACCGCGATGGCCGTCTCGCTATACTCTTTCCGCAATTCAATGATCTCCTTGGCGATCTCCTGGAAGTTGGCGGTCTCTGGATCGAGCGATTCGATGACCTTGGCCAATAGATGCTCAACGGCACGGTGGATGGAGAGCCAGTCTTCGATCACCTCGGGGCTGAAGCGGGCGGTTGAAATGGAGCGTTGCCGCTTTGCGATATCGGACAGGTTGTCGATATGGTCGCCAACGCGCTCGAGGTCGGACATGCACCGGTCGAGATGTCCGATCAGGATCGACTGCCGCTTGGAGAGATAGTGGCGCGTGAGCTTGGGAAGGTAGTCGCGCATGGCGGCCTTGATGGCGTTCACGCTCTGTTCGTTCACCCTGATCAATTTGGCGCGCTTGGCATTGTGCTGGAGGAATTCCTCCGCAGCCAGCCGCAAACTCTGGGCACAGATGCGGGTGGTACGCTGGAGTTCGCGCAGACAGGCGAAGATGGCCTGTTCTGGCCGGTTGAGCAGTTTGTCGTCGAGGAAGCTGGGTTCTGGCTGCACTGTTTTGGATGGTGTAAGCAACACGACAAGCTTCCCAAATGCCGGAACCAGTGGAAGGAAAATCAGCGCGCTGAGCACCATCTTAATGGTATTGGCGTTGGCCGCCTGATGAATGAGATCGCCGGAAGTGAGCGGAATGTATTTGTAGAAGAGCGGGGCGGTGGCGACCGCCAGCGCGGTACTCGCAATATTGAACAGCAAATGGCCGATGGCAACGCGGCGCGCCTCAATGGTGGTTCCGATGCTTCCGAGCAACCCGGTGACACAGGTGCCGATGTTGGCGCCGATAATCATGGGGTAGATGCCTTGCAGGTCAGTGATTGCCCCGGCGGATACCATGGCAAAGCCCATGCCGATGACCGCGCCGCTGCTTTGGACAATGCCGGTAATGAGCGCGGCGGCGACCGTGCCGATGAGCAGGCCGGAGAGGGTCGATCCATTAATGCGCGCGAGCCACGGTTCGAACAGTTCGCGGTGCGGCCGGATGGCATCGCCCATGATCGTCATGCCAAGAAAGAGCAGGCCGAAGCCGAGCAATGCAAGCCCGCCGTTTTTCACCCTCGGTTTGTGGGCAAGCAGGTGCAGCATTAATCCGATGAATATCCCCGCCAGGCAATAGTCGGAAAGCTTGAACGAGATGAGCTGGATCGAAAGCGTGGTGCCGATATTCGCTCCAAGTATGGGCGCAATCGATTGGCTGAAAGTCATCAGCCCGGCGTTGATGAAGCCGATGAACAATACGGTCGACGCACTACTCTGGACTAGGAAACCGATTGTGCCGCCCAGCCCGATCCCGGAAAGCCGGTTGCGCGTGGCCTTTGCAATGATCCCCCGCATGCCTTCCCCGACCGCCGCCGAAAGCCCCGCGCTCATCGTGCGCATGCCAAAAATAAAGAGAGCCAGCCCGCCCAGTAGCCCAAAGAGCAGTTTCATTGTCGTTGATGCATCCATGGGGGAATCATAGATATGTACGCGGAGAAGTCAATGTAGCTGCGCGAAGTGCTTTGTATCGGCTATGCCGCAATCCTA
>DAOUQA010000038.1 GCA_030625905.1 Kiritimatiellales bacterium
CAGGATCTTATAGGCGACAAAGACGATGAAGAGCGTGAACAACCCGACCCCAAGCTTCTTGAGGTCGAACGGCGAGCTCTTCTTGTAGCTTCGTTTCATGAAAGCGAATATCGAATATCGAACAGGGAATGTCGAAGGCAAAAATACTTCTGCGGTTCGGGGTTCCCTGTTCGATATTCATTATTCCGAGACTTCGGTCGCGGGCGCTTTCTTGAAGAAGCGGCTGACGTTCCAGTTGCGGTCGACATCGCGCCAGGAGAGGAAGAGCATGGCGGAGATGAGCAGGATGGCGAAGATGTTGACCAATGTGCCGACGACCTTCGGGTGCACCTTGCGGCGGGTGACGCCTTCCCACAGTGCGAAGCAAACGTGCCCGCCGTCGAGCACCGGCAGCGGAAGCAGGTTGAGCACGGCCAGGTTAATGTTGATGAAACGGATCAGTCCGAGGGCGTTGATGATGCCCATTTTGAGCGCAAACCAGATCATGGTGAAGATGGCCACCGGGCCGCCGAGTCCGCCGGCGGCCTGCTTGGCTTCGCCTTTGGTGGTGAGGGCCTTGAGCAGGCGGAAGATCGAAGAGGCATCGCTCTTGACCTGTTCGATGGGGGATCCGGACAGCGACCAGGGCATGGAGCCGGAGCCGCCAAGGGAAACACCGATAAGGGCGCGTTCCATGGTTTCATCGTACTTTGGCGTAACGTTCAGTTCGACAAGTGCTTCGCCGCGAAGCACGGTCATGGAAACCTCCTCGTCCGGATACTCCTGCACAAGTTCGGTGAAGTGGCTCCAGTCGACCACCGGGGTTCCGGCGAAGACCTTGACCACATCGTCCGGTTCAATCCCTCCAGCGGCGGCCGGTGAGCCGGGGGTCACTCTTCCGAGTATGCAGGGAATGGCTTCGGAAATGCCGTCGATCAAATAACCACCATCCGTCGGATCATTTGCCTGGATTTTGATATCGCGCGTTTCGGTGCCGGAAAGGATGGTGAGAGTGATCATGTGGTCTTCGCCGCCAAGCAGGGTTTCAACCTGGGCATCGTACCATGATTTGACGGAGTTTCCATTCACGGCGACAATCTGGTCGGCGGAACGCAGGCCTTCGGCGAAGGCCACGCTGTTGGTCTCGACGCTTCCGATGAGGGCAATATTTTCGGGTTCATCGGCTGCGGAAACAATAAAGGCGATCAGGAGCGCAAAGACAATGTTGCAGAAGGGACCGGCGACGGCGACAGCGATCTTTTTCCAAGGGGAGACGTCGGGCAGTGTTTTCCGGTCGTTCTCATTTTCACCCTGCATTTTTTCCATGCCTGCGGGGTCGAGCTGGGGAAGGGAGACATAGCCGCCGATGGGGAAGGCGCCGATCTTGTAGACGATGCCGTCAATCTCTTTTTTCCAGATCGCAGGCCCCATGCCGATGGAGAAGGTTTCAATCACTAGGCCGCATTTCTTGGCGACAATGAAGTGTCCCCATTCGTGGACAAAAATGGTGATTCCAAATAGGAATAGCATCATGACGATGATGTAGAGAATTTCGAGCATAGGTTACCTCGGGACTTTGAAGTTTTTTGTCCACAGATTTCGCAGATTGCTAGGATTTAAGAATCTGTGTACATCTGTGCAATCTGTGGATTCATTTTTTATTATGGTCAGGTTTCGTGGGTTCTGCGGTTAAAGCAATATGTCATTTAAGAAAAAGTTCGATGTAGATATAAAGCATGGGTGCGGCGAACAGGATGCTGTCGATCATGTCGAGAATACCGCCGAGTCCGTAGACCATGGTATTGGAATCCTTGACATCGACCGCGCGCTTGAAGAGGGATTCAACAAGGTCGCCTGCGGTTCCAACGATCGGGAAAAGGAAGCCGAGCACTAGCGCGTGACCCAGCGAAAATGAAATGGAGCTGTTGATGCGGCCTTGGGAAACGATCAGCCAGATGAGGTTGACAGCCACGCAGAAGACGATACCGCCCAGCAGGCCTTCCCAGCTCTTTTTTGGTGAAATGACCGGAGCCAGCTTGTGCTTTCCGAAACGTGTTCCGAAGAAATATCCGCCGGAATCAGCCATCTTCATGCAGAGGATCAGGTAGAATGCGGCCCAGCCGGGTTTGGAAAGATCGCCGCCGAGGAATAGGCGGACCACGAAGCTCCAAAGCAGGGGGACATAGACGATGCCGAGGAGGGTTCCCATGCAGCTATCAAGACCTTTGCGTAGGTTTGGATAGGCCAGGATCCGGAAAAAATTTGAGGTAATCACCAGTAGCAGGATGCACCACAGGGCGTTGTCGGATATGCTGAATCCGCTGTAGGAAAAATGTTTTCCCAATGCGTTGAACCAGGTGGCCGCAACGAATACGAGGCCACTGGTGACTCCCCATTTGGTCGAGGTTTTCACTCCGCCGGCATTAAGCAGGCCGTAGAATTCCCATGTACCGACCCCGGCGAACAGAAGCATACCCACCAGTCCGATAGGCCACCGGCATGGCACCAGACTGAAGGCCGGGATAAGAACCGCCGCAATGCAAAGTGCTATGATGATCCGCTTTTTATCCATGAGTCCTGTTCCCTATTTCCTGACCCCACCATAGCGGCGATCGCGCGAATTGTAAGCTTCCAATGCATGGAAAAACTCTTCCTCGCGGAAGTCCGGCCAGTAGGTATCGGTGATATGGAACTCGGAATAGGAGAGTTGCCACAGCAAAAAGTTGCTCAGTCGCAGTTCGCCGCTGGTGCGGATCATCAGTTCCGGATCGGGCACGTCCGGCAGATAGAGGTGGTCCGAAACCGTCTGTTCGTCGATATCCTTTGCTTTCAGTTCCCCGGCTTCGACTTTTTCGGCGATCCTTTTCGCGGCATCGGCAATCTCCGTGCGCGAGCCATAGCTCAGCGCAACGATAAAGGTACGGTCCGCATAGTCCGCTGTGGCATCGATAGTCTTTTGCAGGCGCATCCGGACGGGAAGCGGTAGGCGCTCGAACTGCCCCATGATGCGCAGGCGGATCTGGTTGTCGTGCAACTCCTGTTCGTAGGCGTCGAGCGAGCTGACCAGCAGCTTCATCAGGCCGTCGACCTCCAGCTTCGGTCGCTTCCAATTTTCGGTGCTGAAGGCGTAGACGGTGAGATATTCGATACCGGCCTGCTTGGCGGCACGCAACACGGCGCGCACCGATTGCGCGCCCTCCTTATGGCCTTCGATCCGCGCAAGGCCGCGCTCCTGCGCCCAACGACCGTTGCCGTCCATAATGATGGCAACGTGCCGCGGGATTTTTTCCAGGCTTTGGAATGGCAGAGTCATTGCATTCAAATCCTAATCTCTAAACCCCAAGCCGTCAGAGCCGGAGCCAAATAAAAAACTCAACGCAAAGGCGCAAAGAACTCAGAGGATCGCAAAGAGACTCTGCGAAACTTTGCGTACTCAGCGCCTTTGCGTTGAAGAAATGCTGTGTAAACATGATCGAATTTCAAAACCGAACGATTTCCCAATTGGGATTTTCTCCATTGAATTTGTTTAGGATTTCGAGCTTCGGATTTAGGATTTGCGATCCAGCAACAACGTGCTGGATCGCTTGGGGCCTACGGAAAGGATCGAAACCTTCACGCCGGTCAGCTCTTCCAGATACTGGACATATTTCTGTGCCTGCTCCGGTAGTTCGTCCCAGTTGGTGCATCCGGTGGTTGGGCAGTTCCAGCCTTTGAAGTCCTCGTAGATCGGGGTGCAGCGTTCCAGCTTGCGGATGCTTGCGGGTACGGTATCGATTCGCTCGCCGTCGCATTCATAGGCGACGCAGACCTTGATGGTTTCGACGGCATCGAGCACATCGAGCTTCATCAGCGCCCATTCGTTGATACCGCCGACCATGGCGGAGTAGCGCGCAACCACGCCATCGAACCAGCCGCAGCGGCGCGGGCGTCCGGTGGTGGCTCCGAATTCGTTTCCGACCTTGGCGATGTGCGCGCCCATTTCGTCGTGCAGCTCGGTTGGAAAGGGGCCTCCGCCAACGCGGGTTGTATAGGCCTTAACGATGCCGACCACGCGGTCGATGGCGTTTGGCGGAATGCCGGAGCCCGACGGTGCGCCGCCTGCGCCTGTGTTGGACGAGGTGACGAAGGGGTAGGTGCCGAAGTCGATGTCGAGCATCACGCCCTGTGCTCCTTCGAAGAGGATTTCGTCGTCGTTCTGGACGGCTTTGTGGAGCAGGGGAATGGTGTCGCAGATGAACGGGCGGAGATAGTCGGCCGCTTCTTTGATCTTAACGAGCAACGCGTCGATATCGAGCGGTTTCGCGCCCATGCCAACCAGCACCTCGTTCTTGGTTTCGGCCTGGATCCTGACCCGGTCGAGAAAATCGTCTTCAAGAATATCGCCGAGGCGCAGGCCGGTGCGGTCCACCTTGTCGCAGTAAGCCGGGCCGATGCCGCGCTGGGTGGTGCCGATCTTCTTGCCGTCGCCGAGCTGGCCTTCCTTCGCGCCGTCAAGCTCCTTGTGGTATTGCAGGACGATGTGCGCGCGGTCGGAGATGAACAGGCGGTTGCCGAAGTCGATTCCGCGCTTGGCCAGATCCTTCAGCTCGTCCATCAGGCCGATGATATCGACCACCAGGCCGTTGCCGATCACGCATTTGCAGTTTTCGCGCAGGATACCCGACGGCGTGAGGTGGAGCACATATTTCTGGTCGCCGATCTCCACGGTGTGGCCGGCGTTGTTGCCGCCCTGGTAGCGCACCACCCAGTCCACGTTGGCGGTGAGTACGTCGATAATCTTGCCTTTACCTTCGTCGCCCCATTGCGACCCGATCAATACTGTCTTGGACATGTTTATGGATTCTCCGGTTAATAGTTATCAACTATCGGTTATCGGAAGATCCGCATCTGTCCGCCTTTTTTCTGATAACCACTAACGGTTTCCGACCTTCCAGCCGGAAACATAAAAAACCCCGCTTTCATAAGGGGGCTTATGAAGACGGGAAACTAGGCGAACGCGCCCGGATCGTCAAGTTTTCAAGGCGGCTAAGTAGGTATGTAGTTCCGTCTTTAGGCGGCTTCGGTGTTCGGCATTGCGGGTCGAACCGCCTGAAGGCGGGACTACAAACTTTTTCCTCCCAGTGCGGCGACATCGGTGCCGCTGGGCTGCTGGAAGACGCGGAGGCCGAATTCGGGGATGGCGGCGATGACATGGTCGAAGATGTCGGCCTGGATGGCTTCGTAGTTGGCCCATGCTTTGTCGGAGCTGAAGACATAGATTTCGATGGGCAGGCCCTGCGGGGTGGGCTGGAGGTGGCGCACGAGGAAGGTCATGCCGGTGTGGATCTTGGGGTGGCTACGCAGGTATTCAACGAGATACGCGCGGAAGATGCCGAGGTTGGTCTGGCGGCGGCCGTTGACGGTGGTGGCGGAGAGGTCGATCTCCTTTTTGGCATTGTCGGAATCGATCTCCTGCTGCATCTTGTCCACATATTCCTTGAGCATCTCCATCTTGCGGAAGCGTTCCAGCATGGCTTCGTCGGCGAATTGGACGGTGTTCATGTCGATGCAGATTGAGCGCTTGATGCGCCGTCCGCCGGATTCGTCCATGCCGCGCCAGTTTTTGAAGGAGTCGGAGATGAGCGCATAGGTGGGGATGGTGCTGATGGTCTTGTCCCAGTTGCGCACCTTGACAGTGTTGACGGTGACTTCGATCACGTCGCCGTCGGCACCGTATTTCGGCATCTCGATCCAGTCGCCCTCGCGCACCATGTCGTAGGCACCGAGCTGGATGCCGGCCACGAAGCCGAGGATGGTATCCTTGAAGACCAGCATGGTCACGGCGGTCAGGCCGCCCAGCAATCCAAACAGGTTCCACGGCGATTTATTGATTAGCACCGAGATGATGAAAATACCGGCCAGTAGATAAAGGATAATGATCAACGACTGGATTATCGGTCGGATCGGCTTGCGATGGCCGTCGGGTTCCGCGCGGTAGATGTCGGCCACTGCGTTCAGGAAGGCTTCGACCGCCCGCACACCCACGAAGATGATCAATGCAAAGAGGATGCGCTTGAGCAGAACGAAACTATCCGGCATCGCGCGGTCGATACAGAGCGAAACAAATGTGAGCGGAATCAACCGCAGGAAGCGATGGAACACCTGTGCCTCCATCAGCGCATCGTCCCACTTGTTGGCGGTCTTCGCGGTTACCTTGTGGATGATCTTCAGAAGGTAGTTGCGCAGCACCCAATAGACCAGATACGCACCTAGGACGACCAGTGCCATCAAGACTGCAATGGCCGCCTTGTCGGCTACGGCTTCCGCCATTCCCAGCGAACCCAACAGTTTTTGAATCATTTCCAGCATGGAACCATCCTTAGGTTGAAAAACCGCATCATAACAACATGGAGCCTTTGTTAAAGCATCATGTCGAAGATTCCAGCAATTCGCATTATGGTCCACAATCACGTTCCGGGAGGGATCGATCCCTCCATTTACCCGAGGATCGAGAGTCCGGCCCGCGCATCTGTCACACTTGCGCAAGTGTGACAGATGCGAGCGCCAAACGTATCAGGTTGGCCGCCATGCGGTTCTCTGGCTTCAGCAAACGGCATTGTCCTCCAAGGCTGGAAACAAAGCTTCGCCGGACAAGTTTGTCAATCTGGCGCTCCATGGCCAACCTGGATATTCCCGTCTGGCGGCAAAGCAGATCGAACTCCTGTTGCCCGTTTGCCAGTGCTACAACAATCAAGATCCGGCGTTCATGGGTCAGGGCGGTTAGCATGTGCATGATGCCCTCCACATCAAGATTGCCATCGTGCAACTCGTCCATGACGATCTGCAGAAACCCATCGGAGCGATTCAGGGAACAGAACAAATATTTGCCTTCGCGCTTCTGCTTCAAAAACCCGCCCAACTCCAGGAATTGAAGGTTCTTGCTCGATACATCCTCCGAAACACCGGTTTCGGCCGCAATGCCCATTACGCATTGCGGCTCGTTTCGACCTAGGCAAGCCAGCATTTCCAAGCGCAGGGGATTTGCAAGAATCCTGCAGCGTTTCCATAGAGGTATTGCGTTCATGGCACTGAATATAGGCTATCTGTCACACTTGCGCAAGTGTGACACGCCTATAATGGGAATTGTTGCACAGGTTCGCCAGCCTGCGGCGCGCGGAGAGAGTGATGGGAAAGGGAAGGGACGTCCTATTCCCGGCTTTCGGGCTGGCGGATGGCGACGAGTGTGTCGCCGAGCTGGAGGCGGGTGTCGGGGCCGGGATCGAAGGAGGTCTGGCCGGCGGGGTGCTTAATGGCGATGACCATGCCGCCAAGGGTTTGCCGGACGCGTGCCTCGGCCAGGGTTTTACCCAATATGTCGCTTTCTTCGTCCACCGGATATTCAAAGACCTGCAAGGCGATGCTTTTGTCCCTTGTAACGAGTTCGACGAGATCGACGACCGAGGGTCGGGTGATAAGCTGGGCGATCTGGTTGGCTCCGGAAGCGATGGGCGAGACGACCCGCGTGGCACCGGCTTTCTGGAACTTGCGCGTGTTTTCAGGGTCGTGGACACGGGCTATGATCCGCAGGGTGTTGCATAGGCCGCTGGCGGTCAGGGTGAGAAAAAGGTTTTCGGCATCGCTGTCAAGCGTTGCAACAAGCGAGTCGGCTTCGCAAATATTCGCGGCATCAAGGGTTTCCTCCTCGGTGGCGTCGCCCGCAATGTAGGGGATGTTCTGCTCCCCCAGTCGCTTGGCGATCTCTTCGCTCTGCTCGATCACGACAAACGGTTTATTGGCGGCCTGCAGCTCGGCAACAACCCGGCTGCCGGTTCGACCGTAGCCGCATACGATGGTGTGTTGCTTCATTTGGGCAATTCTTTTCATCATGGTTCTTCTCCCTAGGACATTGGTCAGGCTGCGCTGGAAAAGGAATTCAACGAGGCGGGTCAGGCAATAGGCCATCAAGCCGACTCCGAAGAAAATAAGCAGGGTCGTCAGGATGCGACCCAACCCGGAAAGCTCGTGAACCTCGCCAAACCCGACCGTGGAGACGGTGATGATGGTCATGTAGAAGCAGTCGGACCAGTTCCAGCCCTCGATAAGGCGATAGCCAACTACGCCGGCAAACATGACGATGTCGATACCGACAATCCCTTTGCGCAGCCCGGCGCGGAGCTGTTCGTTGATTCCCTTGAACCTCATTTGGTCTTTAGGCTCCCACTCATGTTGCATGGAGTAAAGCACAGGGAGGGACTATTTTCGGTTTTTGACTTCTGGGTTTTGATTTATTGGTCTACGACAGCTTTTTCTGCTTCTAGAGGCCAACGCCGCTTGCTTGTCCGCCGTAGCCTTGGCGAAGGAGGAAGTTCATAAAATCGGCAATCGAAAATCTAAAATCGGAAATGGATCGAATCGGCTCTTTCCAAACATAAATGTTTTTTAGTACCGTTGGTCGCTGAGGTTTAAATGCATTTAACGACCAGACAGCTATTCATTTCGCAAGTTGTTCTTCTTGCGGGTTCTGCCCTGCCGGCCCTGGCGGCCTCCGAAAACGTTTCGCTGGCCTACATTGCGCGCCTTTATTCCATGGGCAGCTCGACTTCCGGCAAGAAGGTCGTGATGAAAAACAAGTGGAACACCATTGAGGTGGAAACCAACAGTCGCCGGGCGTGGATCAATGGGATAATGGTCTGGCTGCACCATCCGTGCCGCAAGTCCGGAAGTGGATGGGCGATTCGGGAGGTTGATTTCAAGAAGGGGATCGATCCCATCATGCGCGCCTATGCCCATGTACCCACCAGGACACCGCGCCTCGTTATGCTCGATCCCGGCCACGGCGGCAAGGACGCCGGCGCGGTCAGCCCCCGCAAGGTCTACGAAAAACTCGCCGTTCTTTCCATCGCCAAACGCGTCAAGGCGCATCTTGAAGCCAAGCAGGTCACCGTTCAGCTAACCCGCAGCTCCGACACATTCATTCCCTTGCGGCAACGGAGCGAGATTGCCGCCAAGGCCGGGGCGGATCTTTTTGTGAGCATCCACGCCGACGGCGCGGACGATTCCAGCGCCAATGGGGTCGAAACCTTCGTCATGACCGCCGCTGGATGCGATTCCAGCAACCACTATGGCCAGGGCGGCGACAAGTCGCCGGGCCGGGGCAATCAATACGATGCCGCCAACGCCGTGCTCGGTTTTTCCATCCAAAGCAATCTGATCAAGACATCCAAGCGTTCGGATCGCGGCCTGCGCCGCGCCCGCTTTTCCGTTCTCAAGCACGCCCCTTGCCCCGGTGCGCTTGTCGAGTGCGGCTTCCTGACCAATCCCGAGGAAGAAGCCCTGATGATCGATGCCAACTATCGCGAGACTGTCGCCCGCGGCATTTCCAACGGGATTCTGGGCTACATCACCTTCGTCAACCGCGCCCGGAAATAGGCGGGGAATGTTTTCCTCCCGCTGGTCGGTTAAACGTTCGCTACACCCTGCACCAACGTTTCTCTCACTTCGTTCGGGTAAACGTTCCCTACACCGGGTTAGGCGGTGTTGGTGTAGAGACCGCCTACCCGAAGACTGGGTGCGACAGCAACCAGCGGTGCCCAGAGGAGCGGAAAGCACTCAGTAGCGAATCGGAACAACCTCGCCTTGGAACGGCCAATCCTCTGGCTGTTCAACCAGCCCCGCGCGAAGCGGGTTTTGATGGACATAGTTCCATTTTTCGGAGTAGCTCTCGCCATGGCGCAAAATGTGGTCGAAGGTCGAGAAGGTAATGAAGTAGACTGGTGCATCGTAGGATTGGAAAATGTGTTCAAGGCGGCGCGGTTTTCGGGGTTGGCTTTTCATTCATAAAGCATAGAAGTACGGCGTATTCTTGAAAAGCCTTATCTTGAATTTCCTTGCTTCGTGCCTACAACTTAATGAGCTGGAGGAATTCGTTGCGGGTGGAGGATTCCTTCCGGAAGCTGCCGAGCATGGCGGAGGTGACCATGCAGGAGTTTTGCTTTTCGACCCCGCGCATCATCATGCACAGGTGCTTTGCTTCGATCACGACACCGACGCCTTCGGGGGCGAGGGTTTCCATGAGGGTGTTGGCCACTTGGTTGGTAAGCCGTTCCTGGATCTGGAGGCGGCGGGCGAAGAGATCGACGATGCGTGCAAGCTTGCTTACACCAAGTACCTTGCCCTCGGGGATATAGCCAATGTGGCATTTTCCAAAGAAGGGGAGCATGTGGTGCTCGCACAGGCTGTACAGTTCGATGTCCTTGACGATGACCATGTGGTTGTCTTCGACTGTAAAGATGGCGTCGTTGATGACATCCTCGAGTTTCTCGTGGTAGCCCTTGGTCAGGAACTCCATGGCCTTGGCCGCGCGGTCGGGGGTGTCGAGCAATCCTTCGCGTTCGGGGTCTTCGCCGATGTGTGAGAGCAGTTCTTTGTAGAGGTTGTCCATGGGGATCTCCGTTTAATTGCCGCTGTTTATGGGAGAAGCTGGGGTTTATGTAAAGGCGTGAAATGTGATGAGTGAGCCGTGATCGGTGTCTTGTCACTTTGGAACGGAGAACCAAAGTGAAAAAGAGCACAATAAAGGTATAGTGAGGAATTTAAACGTCAGGTAGGTTTCACGTTAAAAGGGAGAAGCCATGAAATCGTATAGAAAAGAACTCTGGTTCGAGGCGCCGCGGCGTCGGCAGATCATCCATATCACACCGCTGATCGAGGAGTGTCTGCGCGAGTCGGGGATTCAGGAGGGGATATGCCTCGTGAATGCGATGCACATTACCGCGTCGGTATTCATCAACGACAATGAAAGCGGCCTGCACTCCGACTACGAAAAGTGGCTCGAAAAGCTCGCCCCCGAAAAGCCCTATTCGCAGTATGCCCACAACGGCTACGAGGACAACGCTGACGCCCATCTCAAGCGCACGATCATGGGCAGGGAGGTTGTCGTGGCGGTTACGGACGGCCAGCTCGACTTTGGCCCGTGGGAATCGATCTTCTACTACGAACTCGACGGCAAGCGCCGGAAGCGCGCTTTGGTGAAGATTATCGGGGAATAATTCCTTCGGAGTGCGGCAGCTTGATGCCGCTTTTAAATGAGCCACAGGCGAAACGCCGGAGTCATGCGGAAGGCTTGGCGCGGGCGTTTGAAAGCGCAATCAACCTTGCGCACTCCCAAAGCTTCCTTTACCGCCATGTCTCTACGAAAGCCGTTGTCCGGCCACATCGCATAAGGATGGCAACTATAGCCAGATCGTTATCTCCTCTGGACAGGGTACCTTCCTCTATACTGGATTCCAAGAGCCGCCGAGCGGAACCAATGCTGTTCCTGTTGACGGTGTCTCCTCCAATATCGATGAAATTGTTGAAGTCGACGAAAGTGTTCTCGAAGAGCTTGAAACCGGGAAAATGCAGGCTAAGCTGAATAAAAAGCTGACGGAAGCTGCCAAGGATTCCAGTGGCACTGAAGCCGTTGAAGAATGGCTTGAAACTTGCGGCGTTTTCGCCATCGCCGACGAAACCTAATTAATCCGAGGTGCGGCTGTATGGAGAAGGGGGCGGAGTCAAAGTGCCAGCTTTTAGCCCCCGTCAGCGTTTTGCCGGATTTTTCTGGAATGGTGTTTGAATTGGCGTTGGTTTTCATTAAAACCTCCGCATGGATTTTCTTAAAAAAATAGTTTTCTTGTCGATGGCGTTGTTCATTTTCCTGGCAATCCCTGTGTTTGCCGGGAACGCCGACATGGTGGCGCAGGAGAATGGCATTCTCGAAAACACGCAGGTTGCGTTGTTGCTACTGAGCGGAATTATCTTCACTATGAAGTCGTTCGCGGTGGCACGCCATATTCGCCGTATCCTTTGGCTGGGGGCATGGTTTTGTCTGTCGTGCATCTTGCGCGAGCTGGATGTCGAGGATCTGGCGGTGCCGCAATGGGTGGTTTGGGTCGGTAGTGGAATGGGGCGGAACCTGATCATGGGCATCGGATGGATCGTTCTAGGCGTGCTCGCGATAAAATCGTATCCCGAACTAAAAGGCTCGTTCGGAAAGATGATCCGGTCGCGCACGGCCACCCTTGTATTTATTGCCGGAACCATGCTGTTGCTGGGGTCTTTGTTTGACCACACATCGATTATGGCCGAACATGAAAAGCTTTTGGAGGAAGCCTGCGAGACCCTTGGTTATTTTCTGCTGCTGTCGGCCGCATTCTTGTCCAAGTCCATTCTTCCGGTTTCTCCTGTGGTCCATATGGTGGCAGGGGGGGGCGCAGAACGGGTTTCTTCTTCTTTAGAAAGTTGAGTAAAGCATTAATCCATCGGGCAAGGACTGTTCCGTCGAATATGCCGCCAATATTCGGAAGTCGTTCTTCTGGTCGTTTGCCGGAACAACAATCAAAAAGTGGCAGATGTGATGAGTGAAATACCAATTATAATTGCATTCGATGAAAATTACCTGTTGCCGGCAAGGCGAAACAGCTTATCGCGGAGAATGACTTTTCCTGTCCAACCCAGGATTCCATGAACCTTCTCGGGTTCCAGAAAACGGTTCATTTGCCAGCGGAATACAAGGTCTATCTAAGCCCGAAAAGCATGAAGGGCAAAAAGAGGCGGGAGTATTTGGGGTTTCATGGCTGGAAATCATTTAGTGAAATGATTGATGGCGCCGCTATTCTTCATTTTGTTGAAAACATTAAACCGTGGAATGATGATGATTAACACAGCCATAAAAGCCGCTATTGATGCGGGAGAGGCCATTCTTGAAATCTATGCCCAGGATTTTGAGGTGGAGTTTAAGGCGGACGAGTCGCCATTGACATCGGCCGATAAAGCGGCACATTGCATTATTGTCCAAGCGCTGGAAGCCACACCGTATCCGGTGCTGTCGGAGGAAAGCGGCGAAATCACCTACGAAGAACGCAGGGGCTGGGAAACCTACTGGTTGGTTGACCCCCTCGACGGAACAAAAGAGTTTATTAAGAAGAATGGTGAGTTCACGGTCAACATTGCGTTAATCGAGCACGGTGTCCCCATTCTTGGAGTGGTCTATGTCCCGGTTTTAGAGACCCTTTATTGTGGAATGTTGGATGTGGGATGTAGGACGTGGAATGTGGAATCTGGGATGTCTGCGTGGAAAGCGACCGAGTGTGGAGGCAAAAGTGTTGAGGAGATTGTCGAATCGGCAGTTCCTCTTTCCACCTCCCGCATCTCACTTTCTACAAAGCAACGCGCCTTGCGGGTGGTGGCTTCCAAGTCGCACTGCAACGAGGAAACCCTCACGTTTATTTCCGCGCTTGAAAAAAAACACGGCAAAGCCGAGCTGGTTTCACGCGGGAGCTCGCTAAAGCTTTGCATGGTGGCTGAAGGATCGGCCGACATCTATCCCCGTATTGCCCCGACGATGGAGTGGGATACCGCCGCAGCCCATGCGGTTGTAACGGCTGCTGGTGGAACCGTGGCGGTCTATGGAACAACAGAGGCTTTGGTATACAATAAGGAAAATCTCCTGAACCCATCTTTTGTAGTCAGTGGGATTTAACAAGAGGAAGAAGAGAGGGAACTTATATGGATGGATATAATCTATCGCATTTAAAACAGTTGGAGGCGGAAAGCATCCATATTATCCGGGAGGTGGCGGCGGAGTTCGGCAACCCCGTACTGCTCTATTCGATCGGCAAGGATTCGTCGGTCATGTTGCACTTGGCGCACAAGGCCTTTGCGCCGGGCAAGATCCCTTTTCCACTGATGCATGTCGATACACAGTGGAA
>DAOUQA010000203.1 GCA_030625905.1 Kiritimatiellales bacterium
GATTGGAAAGATCATTATCAAAACCACGAAAAAGCCCGAAAAGAAGCGACCACAGCGTACGGCCTATACCGCCGAAGTCGCGCCGGTAAAGGCGGGAAGGGAGTCCGTAAAACTCAGAGCAACCGGTACCGTTGTTCCAGCACTCAAGATCACACTTCGCTCCCGCGTCGGTGGCGAAATCATTGAAACCGCACCGGAGTTTATCGATGGCGGTTTCTTTAAGCAGGGCGAGCTCATCCTAAAAATCGACCCGGTCGATTACCAGCTGGCGCTTGAGCAGAAAAAAGCCGCGTTGGCCGAATCCGAATACCAGCTTAAGATTGAAGAAGGACAGCGCGACATTGCCGCCCACGAATGGGAGATTCTAGGCTCTGGCAACGAGGCACCCGAAGCCGACCACGAGCTAGCGCTGCGCATACCGCACATGAAATACCGCGCCGCCAAGCTCGAAGCCGCCAAGGCCGAACTTGAGAAAGCCGAACTTGACCTGGCACGCACCGAGATCCGCGCGCCGTTCAACGCAGTCGTCGTCGAACGGAGAACTGACCTTGGAACACAGGCTACGGTGCAGGACACCCTGGCGTTGCTGGCGGGTTCCGATGAGTTCCATGTGCGGGCATCCATCCCCGTCGACCGCCTCCAATGGATTAAATACGATCCCGAAAACGGTTCCGAAGTCACCATCATCCGAAGCACAGGCGAAGACCGAAAAGGCCGCGTTGTTCGCCTGGAAAGTGCGCTCGAAGAAAAAGGACGCACGGCCCGCGTACTCATTGCCGTAAAGAACCCGCTAGAGGGCGGGCAACCCCTATTGCTCAATGAATATGTTCGTATCGAAATCGAAGGCGCCCCGGTTGAACAGGCCTTCCGCATTCCGCGCTCCGCATTGCGCGACGACCGGTTTGTCTGGCTGGCGACGAAGGAGAACACCCTTGAAATCCGCGAGGTCGAAGTCGCCTGGCGCGATGCAACGGAGGTCCTTGTCTCCGGAGGTCTCAACGATGGGGAACGCCTGATCCTGACCAGCCTCTCCACGCCGATCAACGGAATGAAGCTCCGCATCGCAGGCGAAATGCCGACGAAGGAATCGATGAAAAAAGGATCGAAGCGCAATGAAAAATAGACTCCTTTTGCCCGGAAAAGATCGGCGCGGGCCAATCTCGTGGATGACGCGCAATCCCGTTGCCGCCAATATCATCATGGTGATTCTGGTGCTTGGCGGGCTCCTGCAAACGTTGCGCATCAAGCAGGAGTTTTTGCCGAACACGGAATACGATGTGGTCACGATCACGGTTCCATACCCCGGAGCCAGCCCGGAGGAGACGGAGCAGGCCATCGTGCTGGCCGTCGAAGAGGCCGTGCGCGGGCTGGACGGTGTGGCGGAAGTGACGGCAACGGCCCGGGAAGGTGCCGGAACCGTGGCGGTCGAGATGATTACGGGATACAACCTAAACCAGTTGTCGCAGGATATCCAAAGCGAAGTCGACCGGATCAGAACGTTTCCGCTGGAGGCCGAGGAACCGATCGTCACCGTGATTTCAAGCCGCCGCGAAGTGATGACGGTGATTGTCTCCGCCGATACCGCCGATACGGTTCTGCGCGAAGTGACCGAAGAGGTGCGCGACCGGCTGATCCAGTCGCCGGGCATTACGCAGGTTGAACTTTCCAATGTCCGGAGCTATGAGATTGCCATCGAAATTCCGCAGGATTCGCTCCGGGCCTATAACCTGACGCTTCAGAATGTGGCGGATATTATTTCGCGTGCGTCTGTTGAACTGCCGGGCGGCAGCATGAAAACCGATGGCGGGGAAATTCTCGTTCGAGTTCGCGACCGCCGCGACTATGGCGAGGAATTCGGAAAAATCCCGTTGATCACCGGCCCTGACGGAACGCAGATCCTGCTGGAAGATGTCGCCGAAATCCGCGACCACTTTTCCGACTCGGACCAGTTCACCTACTTCAACGGCAAGCCCGCGCTGACCATGAGCGTTTACCGGGTCGGGGAAGAGACTCCGATTTCCGTCGAGGAATCGGTCTTGGAAGTACTCGGCCAGCTAGAGGCCAGCCTCCCCGAGGACATTGGATTCACCCTCTGGAACAGCCGCGCAGACATGTTCCGCCAGCGGATGGAACTGCTGCTGCGCAACGGACTCCTCGGACTCATCCTTGTCTTCTTCGTCCTCGGTTTCTTTCTTGAAATGCGCTTGGCCTTTTGGGTGATGCTCGGCATCCCCATCTCCTTCCTCGGAACCTTGCTTTTTATGCCCGCGATGGATATGAGCATTAACATGGTCTCCATGTTTGCCTTCATTCTCGCGCTCGGAATCGTGGTGGACGATGCCATCGTTGTCGGCGAAAATATCTACCACAACCACCAGGAGGGCATGCCGTTCCTGCGCGCCGCAATCAAAGGAGCCCGCCAGATTGCAATGCCCGTGACCTTTAGTATTCTCACCAATATTGTCGCCTTCATGCCGCTGTATTTCGTGCCTGGCATCATGGGTAAGTTTTTTCGGGCCATCCCCCTCGTGGTCTGCACCACGTTTGTCATTTCGCTGGTGGAAGCCCTCTTCGTGCTTCCCGCCCATCTCGCACATCAAAAAGACCGGGAAAAGACGGGACGTCTTCACCGTTTGCAGCAACGGTTTGGCCAAGCGTTCACGCGGTTTGTCCGCGAAAAATACGGCCCGTTTCTCGATCTCACCCTGCGCCGCAGATACCTCACAGTAGCCATTGGATTGTTCGTGCTGATCCTCACACTCAGTTATGTAAAAAGCGGGCGCATGGGTTTTCAGCTCTTTCCCAGCGTCGAATCCGACGTCGCCCTCTGTAGCTTTAAACTCCCCTACGGATCGCCCGTGGAGAAAACACAGGCCATCCACGACCGGATCATTAAAGCCGGCGAGGCGCTGGTTCGGGAAATCGAAGAGGAAACCGGACAGCCGCAAGTCAAAGGATCCCTATCGCAGATTGGAAACGACGGAGGACACAGCGGATCGATCACATTTGATATGGTCGACCCCGATGCCCGGCCCGTTTCCACCTCCGAATTTGTCCAGCGCTGGCGGGAAAAAACCGGCCCGATGGCGGGTATCGATACCATCCGCTACCGCGCCGACAGCGGCGGCCCCGGTAGTCGGGGCGACGCGTTGACCATCGAACTTTCGCATCGCGATATCGACGTTCTGGAACAGGCCAGCGGGAAACTAGCTGCCGTTCTCAGTGACTATTCCATGGTCAGCGACATCGATAGCGGGTTCACCCCCGGCAAACCGCAGATTGACTTTACGCTGAAACCCGAGGGGCGCAGCATGGGTCTCTCTTCCGCCGATGTTGCCCGACAGGTTCGCCACGCCTACTATGGCGCGGAAGCTATCCGCCAGCAGCGCGGACGCAACGAAATCAAGGTCATGATGCGCCTTCCGGAAGCCGAGCGCAAAACCGAATACAGCCTTGAATCCATGATGGTTCGTACCCCGGCAGGGGCCGAGGTTCCGCTCCGGGACGTAGTGGAAATGAAGCGCGGGCGCGCCTACACCTCCATCAACCGGCGCGAAGGCCGGCGTACCGTCACCGTTTCCGCCAACGTAACTCCAAAGAGCCAGGCCTCCCTCGTACTCTCCGACCTAACCGCTGGAGCTTTGCCCCAGTTGCAACAAAGCTACCCGGGGCTGACCTATTCCTTCGAAGGCCGACAGGCGGATCAAAAGGAAAGTGTCGGCGGGTTGCTCAAAGGCCTGCTCGGCGCAATTGTTCTGATCTATGTGATTCTGGCCATTCCGTTCAAGAGCTACAGCCAGCCCGCGATCATCATGGTCAGCATCCCGTTCGGAATCGTCGGTGCGGTGATCGGCCACCTCAT